>JAKISF010000026.1 GCA_021648725.1 Bacteroidales bacterium
GTTTATCAAATAAAATCAGCGATATTAATAGCTTGTATAATTTGTTCTAAATTAACAATTTACAATCAAACTAACAACTTTTTTTCATTATTTCGAGCATTTTTTTAACTTCGTAAAGTAGAATTAAGGCATTGTTTAGGTATGATGAACTGATATTAATAAATTCTTCTCTGACATCTTCAGTTGAGAAACATGGTGTATCATTTTGAGAGAATCTCTTAATTATTTCCCATTCTAACTTCATTGGTTGTTGTTTATATCCTTTAAATCACAAATAATAGTATTATAAAGATACAAACAGCAACCACAAACAAAACTGAAATTTGTGGTTTAACAGAGTTTTTTGATTTATTTTAAAGTAAACTATTCTTTATTAAATAACCCAAGAATACTGTTTTTTTCTCTCAAAATACTCAGTCTAAGCGTTTTTAATTATATCTCTGTTCCTTCCGACAAAATCATCAAGTATAATATCAAATACATTTTTCATCGTATCATCTGAAATTTTAGAAATATGCTCAACAATATCTTTTGACCTCTGCGAGATATAAACGCTTGTGCCGTTTCTGTTGTTCTGCCCTTGTTTCTTGTCATAATAGTTTTCAAATAACTCATTCAAATTCTTAAATTTCTTACTGTTTTCCATAATTGTTTTTATTAATGAATAATATAGATTTACACTTTTAAAGTCATATCCTAATGTTCTTTCCTAAGCTTCATAGTCAGTATAAAGTATTAATACTTTATACATCAGAACATATCAATAAGTAATACAATATTGCAATAGTTAAGTACGTATTCTTATACACATAAGAATAAATGTCCTAAATTCAAGTAATAAATGCAACTTTTTGTAGCGATAAAAATTGAGAAATAATTATATATTCTTAGATTTTGTCTGGTTCTGATTAAAATAATATCAGAAAGTTTTTCCTACTTCATTTTCCATGTTCTGCCTTGGTTTTGGCTACCGAGTTTTGTTTTTTATTTCATTGGCGATAAAAATGACAGCCAGAATGAAAAAATTAAAGTAGCGGCAGAAACTTCTTCTGACATTGAACCATTAATTGTTGATTCTTTTAAAACTGATAGTATTAATTAAAGTTTAAAAAAAGTGGAGAATTTGAAAAAAAAACGAACCTCTTTTTTATTCGTAAAATTCAGATACAGAATGTAAAGCAATAACCATAAACTATTAAAATTATTTTTTGTGAAAATCTTAAATCTTACAAGCAGCAATAAAAAACAGTAAAACGCTTAACAAATAAATTTTGAACATTGAAATCGAGCTCTTGCCCTTTAAAATCTCAGCATTTTGCATTTCACAAATTTGCTCTTTTTTATTTTTTTTATAAATTCATGTTTAAATATATTAGTTTTCCTTAATTTTAAACATATTGAATTTTGAGGATGTTAACGAAAGTTATTATCTAAAACTTATACATTAACTATATTCACATGAAACATATTCTTTCAATTTTAATCGTTCTGATTATTTTCAACAATGCTTTTTCTCAAACAGTCAATCAAGATACTCTTCGAGCAAGAGAATATTTAAGAACATCTGAAAAATTCAAAGAAGAATCAAAGTTCGAAAATTCATTGGAATACCTGAAAAAAGCTGAAAAAATCTATTCAACTTACAACCTCAATAAGGCTTTGTTAGAATGTGAATTAAAAAAAAGCGATATTTTTATTCGTAAAGGCGATTTAAATCAGGCGCTTGAAATTTTAAAAACAGGAAAACAAAAAGCTTTAAGTTTATCCGGTGAAAATTCGGTATTATATGCAGATTTTTGCGAAAAAACAGGTTTGGTTTATCTTTATGTAAAAAAGTATTCGGATGCTAAAAAATTATGGATAAAAACTTTAGTAATCCGAAAAAAAATATACGACAGTAACCATATCAAACTTTCAGATTCATATAATAATTTAGGTGTATTATATTCTCAAACAGGTGATTATCTCAGAAGCCTTAAACTCCACCAAAATGCATTAAAAATCAGAGAAGAAATACTTCCCGAAGATGATTTAAAGATTGCTGCTTCGCTAATGAATATAGGCAGAGCATATTCTAAAATTGAAAATCCTGATTTAACTTTAATATATTTTTTAAAGTCATTGAAAATTAAAAAAAAGAAGCTTGATTCGTTTAATCCCGAACTTGCATCTTTATATAATATTACCGGAGATGTTTACAAAAAATTAGAAGAATATAATCTGTCAATAAAAAACTATAAAAATGCACTTTTAATAAAACAGAATAATAATGGTGAAAACCATCCCGAAACAGCCGGAATATATGCTAATTTGGGAGATGTGTATAATTTAACCGGAAATTACAATAAAGCATCGGAATACAATGAAAAAGCATTGCGAATATTTAAAGGAAAATACGGAGAAAACCACTGGACAGTTGCAAAAATATTAATAAATATCGGCAGTGTTTATTTAAATAAGGATGATATTAAAAAAGCGATTGAGAATTTCAATAATTCATTAGAAATAAGCAAAAAACTATATAAAGTTTGGAATTTAAAAACAGCACAACAGTACACGAAAATAGGGTTGATTCTAAATAAGAAAAATGAAAATATTGCTGCAGAAAACTATTTTAATAATGCATTAAAAATCCAACAAAATGTTTTAAAAAGTGATAATCATCCCGAAATTGCTGAAACGTATCTTAATATCGGAAATACATATAAAAATAACAAAGAGTATTATGCGGCTTTGGAAAATTATAACAAAAGTTTAGCGATAAGACTAAAAATATCCGGGAACAAACATCCGGAAACAGCTCGTATTTATAAATTAACGGCATCGGTTTATAAAGCAAAAAAAGAATATACGGCAGAACTTAAATATTTACAAAAAGCATTAATCAGCAATATTGAAAATTTTGATTCTCAGGATATTACAACTAACTCTGCTTTTAATAAATCAAATTTCTGTTTTAATCAAAATATAGTTTTAGAAACTCTTAATATGAAAGCCGGTGCCTTTTGGAATTTGTATTTAAGAACTAATAATACGGATAATTTAAAAGAAGCATTTAAGGTGTATAAACTTTCTGATTTAATTATCGAAAGAATAAAAAAAACAGTTTTAAAAAAAGAAGATAAAAAATATTTAGCAGAAAATATATCGAAAGTATATGAGAAAGCTGCCGTATTATGTTTACAGTTATATAAAAAGACAAATGAAAATAAATATTTAAATAAATCCTTTTATTATTCAGAAAAAAACAAACAAGGTGTATTACTTTCTATACCCGAGGCAACAGATTTTGCAGACGTTTTGAATTCAGTCTTAAATGTTGAAACTGATTTATTAGCAGATATTACTTATTTCAGAAAAAAAGTTACTGAAAATCCCGGCGACACAAAAATCAGAACAAAATTGCTTACATTATACAAAGAACATAATTCTTTTATCTCAAACTTAAAAAATAATCATAAAGAATATTACGAATTAAAATACAAGCCTGTTTTTGTAACAGCAGAAGATATTCAAAACCTGATAAATGACAGTACGCTTGTATTGCATTATTTTTATCCTGAAACTTCGAAGTATATGTATGTTTACATGATTGAAAAAGATAAAACAAGCATACGTTTTATAAAAAATATTGACGCTTTTAGTGATAAAATTATAAGTTTCAGAAAACATCTTATTTCTGATGATGAAAGCAGTGTAAAAGCCTATGCCCGAGAAGGATATTCATTGTACAAAGATTTACTTCCGAATATTTCAGAAAATGATGGTTCAACAAAACAGTTGATAATTATTCCTGACGGAAATTTAGGAATGATTCCTTTTGAGTCGCTGTTAACAGAAGAATATTTCGGAAGTTGGAATCAATTTAGTGATTATCCTTACCTGATTAAAAAATATGCTGTTTCTTATTCATTGTCGGCAAACGAATTGCAAAAAAACTTATATGAAAATTATCAGAGAAAAATTAATCTGTCAATTAATGATTCTGTTGATTCTGTTGATTCAATTTACATGGATGATTGGGTCGGCATTGCCCCTGTTTTTGATGATATGAGCATAAACAAAACATCCGGCAAAACTCGTGATATTCTGAAAAACACACAAAAAACATTTCAAGATAACACCCAAACACATTTTTTGAGCAATAATAACATTTCTTATCTTCCGGAAAGTGAGAATGAAATAACAGCAATATACAACGCGTTTCAAAATTCAGAAAAAATGCCTGAAACGGATTTACGTGAAGAAGCTGACGAGTTTTTTATTAAATCAATTGATTCGGAAGAATTTAAAATTATTCATATTGCTTCCCACGGATTTATTAATTCCGAAAAACCTGAATTTTCAGGTATTATATTGGCAAACAGCAACACTGATGAAAATGACGGAATTTTATTAATGAATGAAATATTTGACATGAAACTGAATTCCGATTTAATTGTATTATCAGCTTTTGAAACAGGAATAAAAAAGTTTCGAAGAGGAGAAGGTATTTTAGCACTTACAAGAGCATTGTTGTATACAGGAACAAAAAATATTGTTATTTCTCTTTGGCAGGTTTCTGACAAATCAACCGTAAAGTTGATGGTTAATTTTTATAAGGATATTCTGAATAAACATGATAATCCGCCCGGCTATAATCATTCATTGCAAACAGCAAAATTAAAACTCATAAACGAAGGGGAATATGCACATCCCTTTTATTGGAGTCCGTTTATTTTAATAGGAAATTAAAATCTGTTATTTCAAAATCTGAATGGTTTTACAAGTAATCATCTTTTGACTTTTTGGCTTCTTCAAGCTCTTCGAGTAAATCTTCGTCTTCATTTATTGTACCCGGACTACGCCAAACCTGAGAACCGTCAGATGCTAAAATACGGAAATTATTAAAATCCTGATCACATAAATGCATTTCTCCTGTTTCTCCTACTGCCATTCTTTCCATGTCTGTTCCTAAGGGGAAATTGTTGATATCATTTAAAGGGCCTGCCAGTATTTTAAAAGAGCCGTCAGGGCTGATTTTACCCACATGTGAATAATTTTCATTACCAATATCATTTTTATGATCAAATAGAACATATATTGTTCCGTCTTTTGTAACACCGCAATCTTGTATCTTATCAACACCTTTTAGCTTAGGTTTAACAATTTCAAGCAGTTTTCCTTTACGGTCGAAGCGTGCAAACTTCCCTTTTTCTCTGTCCAAAACATAAAGTGTATTATCAGGACCACCCATTAACCAAGCTTCATCAGGGAACATTGTCGGTTGATCTGCCAACTGCTTGAAACTAACTTCATCTCTAAATTTTAATTTTAAATCTTCATAGCCTTCCCAAAGAGGAATACGATTCCCGTCAATATCAAAACGTCTTGGAGTATATTCATAAAACTCATAATTCTCTTCAAGGTCTAACCATCTTCTGTAGATAATTACACTTCCGTCTGTGCAAATTGCAATTCCCTCATGATCATAAGCTGTAATTAAGTTTTCATTCTCTTCTTCATTTTCAATTTTGGATATCAAAGCTCCTGTTACAGAATTAAAAATAAATACAAGGTGTTCATCTCTATCAATTACCCAAATCCTGTTGTTGTGTTTATCATATAATAATCGAGCATAATCGGATATATCAAACTTCTTAGTTTGCCAGCGTAAGCCCCCGGACTTGTCCGAAAGACCAAGTCGTCCGGCACTATCTTGTTCCCACAGCAAAATCGTATTACCTGAGGGGAGTGCTTCCAAGTCAATAAAATCATCAATATCGTAAGGCAGTAAAGCAACATTTTCGCCTATATCCAGAATAATAAACCAAGGTCTTGCAACAGTTACCGGATTAAGTCTTGACCATATCTCATCGGGTACAAGTAAATCGTTTCCGCAAAATTGGCAATTTACTTTACGGGAAGATCCGTCAAGAGGCAACTGCCCTCCGCAATGGTAACACCAAATACAGATACCTTCTTTAGTGTCTTCGATTTTAGTTCCTGAATCACCGGGAGATTCTTCCCCAATGAGAAATTTGACATTCGGGATTACTTTATTAAACCATTCCGGAGGTTTTCGCACACTCCAAATTTTTCCGCATACGGTACAATTAAATTCATTGTGTCCGGTTTCAGCAACTTCAAGAACATCTTTTAAAGGCCAAAGTGTACCGCAGCCATCTGCACATCTGGGAATCATGTTTCCGAATATCATACTGAAATTGCCGAAGCCTCCTATAATACCATTGGAAAATGAGTCAGTTTCCGGTTTAAAAGTAGTTGCTTCAACCAAATTTTCTGTTACAAGTTTTTGCCAGAGTTCCACCGGAGCAAAGGATACTTCTCCGCAAGTATTACATAATATTTTCTCTGCTGCTTTGTTAATCGGTAAAGTATCACCACAATTTGAACAATCAATTGAAAACTTTAAACTTATGCTTTTTATGGACATATCTGAATAATGTAAATATTTATTTTCCTCAATTTATGAAAAAAAACGGTAATATCATAATTATTAACAATATAGTTTTGAAGCAGTGTTTAACCGGAACATTAAAGGCGATTCATGAAGTTCTTATTATTGAAGATGAGAAATATTTTAATAAGATAGAGGATTTATGATAAAAAAAGCTGACTTTATAATCAGCTTTTTTAGTTTTTAAATAGTTAACATTATTTGTTCGTACAATATTATATTATTAATTGCCGGGGTGAATAGAATAACTGCCGTCTCCCTGAAAATTTGTTAAAACCATAGTAACTTTCCAAGTGCCTGCTTTACCTTCTATTGAAACGCCGGAATAAGAGTCAATGTCGGAGCCTCCGTTTATTGTATGGTTTAAAACTTCCTTCCCTTTTTTATCGTTTAAAATGAATTGAACACTTCCGGTCGATGAAGTAATATCAAAAGTTAGTGAAGCCTTATTTCCCGAATTAATCCAGGCAAAAGAATAAGTGCCGGAGTCTCCGCTTCCGGTAAAATCACCTGCGGGGTCACTTCCTGTTGATGTTACATCTATGTTTCCGCTGAATGTATTTTCAATTACTTCGTTATCTTCATACTTGTTATATTTGCTGCAAGATGAAAATAACCCGAAACTCAGTATTCCGATTAATAAAAAATTTACTATCATTTTCTTTAAAGTTCTCATAATTAGTAATTTTAAAAAATTTATAAAAAAAAGGTTTTATTATTTATAAAGCTGTCTGTTTTTTATTTGATTCTTATATTTAATATATTCTTCTTTTATTGGTTTTAAAAAATATACTGTATAACTATATGAGTAAAGTTATAACTAAAAGGTTGGAATTTTTTTATTTAATTAAAACAGAGCTGTCTCCGTAACTTAAAAATCTGAAATTATTATTTAACGCAAAATCATAAACTTTTTTCCAGTCTTTACCGATAAATGCTGCAATTAACAGTAACAATGTGCTTTTAGGTTGGTGGAAGTTTGTAATGAGTTTATCGGTTAGTCTAAATTTGAATCCGGGAACAATAATAATTTGTGTTGAAGCATCAATTTTTGATATGCCTTTTTTCAACATATATGTAAGGATGTTTTTTAAAGCCCTTTCAGAACTTATACTTTGTTTCATATCATAAACTTCCCATTGTTTGATATGAAAATTACTCAAATCAGGGTTTTGCTCTAATCTAAGACCTAAATAATATAAACTTTCTAATGTTCGTACTGTTGTTGTTCCCACGGCAGTAATTTTTCCGGCTTTTAAGATTAATTTCTCAATTAAATCCTTTGTAACAGAAAAATGTTCCGTATGCATTTCGTGTTCTGAAACAAAATCAGATTTAACGGGTTTAAATGTTCCCGCACCCACGTGTAGAGTAATAAATCCTGTGTCAATTCCTTTTTTCGATAATGATTTTAATACATTTTCTGTAAAATGTAAGCCAGCAGTCGGTGCTGCCACAGAACCTTTATGTTTTGAATAAACGGTTTGATAACGTTTTTTATCATCTTCTTCCGATTTGCGTTTTAAATAGGGCGGGATAGGGGTTTGCCCTGTTTGTTCCAAAATATTGCCAAAACTTATTCCCGGGTTATCCCATGAAAATTCAATAATATGAGAGTCAAAAAATGATTCTTCTTTTTTCGCTTTAACAACCGTTTCTGAGTTATCAAGTTTCACATTTAAGTTTAGATTACCGGTTTTCCATTTTTTTAAGTTTCCTACAATACATTTCCACTTACAACTTTTTACAGATTGAAACATTAAATTGTAATCAGTAGGCTCAACAGGTTCCAAACAAAAAATTTCAATATTTGCACCTGTGATTTTTTTAAAATTTAAGCGTGCTTGTATTACTTTTGTATTGTTAAAAACAAACAGCTCATTTGAAGAAAATAAATTCGTTAATTTTGAAAATGAACTGTTGGATATTTTACCTTTTTCGTAAACTAACAGTTTTGAGCTGTCACGTTCGGGTAAAGGGTATTTTGCAATTCTGTTCTCCGGAAGTTCGTAATTATAATCTTTTATTTGAAGTTCATTAAAGTTCATATTCAAAAATTTGTGCAAAGATAATATTTGAATGTTAATCTTAGTTTGTAATGATATTTAATTGAATTACTTTTGCAAAAATTATAAATATTATTGATATGAAGATTAAAGCAGGAGATCAAGTTAAATTTTTAAATGACGTAGGCGGCGGAAAAGTTACAAAGATTATAGATAAAGAAACAGCATTAATACTAAATGACACAGGTTTTGAAGTGCCGGTTTTAATTGAAGAATTAATGCTTGAAATAACTGATGATGTCCGTCGGTCAATTTCTGAATCTGTTATTCCTGAAAAAGAAATAAACGTATTTGAAGAAGAACCTATTTATACCGACAGTAATGAAGTTAATTTCTATCTTGCTTTTGTTCCCGAAAATCAGAAACGAATAGGAGATACTGATTGTGAAGTATATCTTATAAACGACAGTAACTATTTTGTATATTATAATTATGCAGTAAAGAAAGGGGAAAAATATACAAGTATTACGGGAAAATTAGAACCCAACGTAAAGGAAAAAATAAGTGTTTTTGAGTTAAATTCTTTACAAGACACAATAAATATTGTGATGCAACTTATATTTTTTGATAAAGAAGAATATTCATTAAAAGAACCCGTAAGCAGCCGGATAAAATTAAAAGCAACAAGGTTTTTTAAACAAAACAGCTTTAAGGAAAACGATTTTTTTGATGAATTTGCAATAATTACTTCTGTTACGGAAGAAAATTCAATGCAGGAAGCCGTTGAAAAATTAAAAAAAGAAGATATTGATGCCGTTGTTAAACAAAAAGACGGAAAAAGACCGAGGATTCAGCAAAATAAAGAAAACAAAAGCATTAAAGAAGTTGATTTACACATCCACGAACTTATTGATGATGAAAGCGGAATGTCTGACTACGATAAATTGCAACTGCAATTAGATGCCTTTCATAAAGAACTTCAAACCGCAATAAAAGAAAATTACAGAAGAATCGTTTTTATACACGGCGTAGGAAGCGGTAGCTTGAAACTTAAAATAAGAAGCGAATTACAACATAAATATAAAAAATATCAATTTCAAGATGCTTCTTTTAAAGAATACGGATACGGTGCAACCATGATTTTATTGAGAAAATAATTTTTATTATACCTTTGCAATAAGAAAACAATATTTTAAGTTCTAAACTGTTTTGATTAAACTTTTAAAATGCAATTTGAATTAACGCGTGAATATTTAAATCGTCTTATTTCTGTCATTGAAAATAAAAATGACAAGGAAGCCGCAAAATTAATGGATGAAATTCATGCCGTTGATATTGCCGAAGTTTATGATGAACTTAATATTGAACAAGCAAAATATTTATTTCTTTTAATTGAAAACAGAGAAAAAGCAGCCGATGTTCTTGCTGAACTTGATGACGATGACAGAAGCAAGTTTTTAAAAGCATTGCCCGATGAAATTATTGCATCAAAGTTTATCGACCACATGGATTCTGACGATGCAGCCGATGTTATTGCCGATTTACCTGATGAACGCCAAGAAGAAGTACTTCAAAAAATAAAAGATATTGACCAAGCCGGAGATATCGTAGATTTATTATCATACGATGAAGATACTGCCGGCGGTTTGATGGGAAAGGAAATTGTTACGGTAAATATTGAAGATGATGTTGAAGATGCAATAACGCAAATAAGAAAAAGTGTTGAAGAAGTTGACGAAATATATTATGTTTATGTAACTGATAATGACGGTATTTTATTAGGCACATTATCGTTGGCAAAATTATTATTAGCAGCAAAAGGGGCTAAAATTAAAGATATTTATCAATCGGATGTTATTTCCGTAAAGGCAGATATGAAAGCAGAAGATGTTGCAAATTTGTCTGATAAATACGATTTGGTTGCTTTACCGGTAATTGATAATATCGGTCGTTTGCTCGGACGTATTACATTTGATGATTTGGTTGATGTTATGCGGGAAGAAGCCGGAAAAGATTATCAAATGATGTCGGGTTTAACTGAAGATGTTGAGCATAGTGATAAAGTTTGGCAACTGACAAGAGCAAGGCTGCCTTGGTTATTTATCGGATTAGTAGGCGGTATTTTTAGTGCATTAATTATCAGTTTGCATGAAGAAAACCTTGCAGAAAATGCTTCTTTAGCTTTTTTTATACCTTTAATTGCTGCAATGGGCGGAAATGTAGGAGTGCAATCATCGTCAATTGTTGTTCAAGGTTTGGCAAGCGGAAATGCCGGCTTTGAAAGTACATTTAAAAAAGTGCTGAAAGAATTTATGGTTGCTTTGATAAATGCTTCTGTTCTTGCGTCGGCAATATTCCTATTTAACTTTTTTCACAGTCCTTCATTTGCTTTAACTGTTTCAGTAAGTATTTCGTTATTTATTGTTATTATTTTTGCATCTGTTTTCGGAGCATTTGTTCCTTTAGCTCTTAACAAATTTAAAGTTGATCCTGCTTTGGCAACAGGGCCTTTTATAACTACAACAAATGATATTGTAGGCTTACTTGTTTATTTAACTACAAGTGCTTTAATGTTTTCAATTCTGTAATTATGTATAAAATACGTTTGTTTTTATTTTTGGCGATAATAAGTTTCAGATTTAATGATTTGAAAGCTCAAAATTTATCTTCTCAAGCCGAAATAAGTATTATTACCTGTGCACCGGGCAATGATTTATATTCAACTTTCGGGCATTCGGCAATAAGAATAAAAGACCCTGTATTAAGAATTGATAATGTTTATAATTACGGAACTTTTAACTTTGAAACCCCGGGCTTTTACATGAAATTTATGAGAGGTCAGTTAGATTATATGCTTAGTGTTGCTCCTTATAAATATTTTGTGATTTCGTATATGAATGAAAACAGATGGATAAAAGAACAGGTTTTAGACTTAAATAAATCGCAAAAAAATAAGGTTTTTGCCTTTCTTAAAAATAATGCTTTGCCTGAAAATATGTATTACAGGTATGACTTTTTTTATGATAATTGTGCAACACGAGTAAAAGATGTTATCAGAGACGTGTTGGGTAATGAAATTATTTTACCTGAAAAAATAACCGATGAAGGTGTAACATACAGAGATTTGTTGTACATCTATTTAAAGAATAAAAATTGGGAACGTTTCGGAATAAATTTAGCATTAGGTTTACCGACCGATAAAGTTGTTACGGCTGAAGAAGCAACTTTTTTGCCCGATTATCTTGAGAAATCATTCGACAAAGCAGTTTTGAATATTAACGGTGTTAAAAAACCGATTGTTAAAGAAACAAGAATGTTGTTTGAGCCGAAAGAGAGTATTTCTGATACATCCTCGGGAATGTTTACTCCGGTTGTATTGTTTTATTCTTTACTTTTTGTTTTTCTTGTCTTAACTTTTGTTGAATATAAAAATAAGAAATACTATTTAATTCTTGATAAAACTTTATTTTTTATTGTAGGTTTCTTTGGTTTTATAATTTTATTATTGTGGTTCGGAACTGAGCACGGAGCTGTAATAAACAATCAAAATATAATTTGGGCAATGCCTTTGTTTTTTATTGCCGCATTTATGTTAAAAAAGAATAATAAGAACTATATAAAGCGTTTTTTTATTTTTATGTCTGCACTTATCACTGTCAGTTTAATAATTAATCTTGCAATTTACAGATTATTTGATTTTGCACTTATTCCTTTATTGATAATAATAATTTTCAGGTCTGTTTTGATATTCAGAAATACGTAGAAATGCCAGTTTGACATAGTATTCAGTGTTTAATGTGTCAATAAGGCGTGTTTTGGGTTCTAATATTGCCGTTTTTTCACTTTTTCTTCTTCGGTATATGAATTGATATATTTTAAGCAAATTAAAAACTAATTATTAACTTAAAATATTTTAATCATGACACTTATTAGAAGAAACATCAATTCGCCGTTTTTTCCTGATTGGATGGAAGATTTTTTTTCGGGAGAAATTAACCCTTTAACAAAATCAAGATTATCATCAGTTCCGATGGTAAATGTTTTTGAGAATGATAAATCGTTCAGAATTGAACTTGCTGCTCCCGGAATGAACAAAGAAGACATAAAAATTAATTTGGAAAATGATGTGTTAACAATTTCGGCAGATAAAGAGGTTGAAGCAGAACAAGAAAATGAAAACTGCACAAAGAAAGAATATTCGTACTTTAATTTTACAAGATCTTTTACTTTGCCGGAAGCTGCTGATGTTGAAAAGATTGAAGCAAAATCTGCAAACGGAATTTTGAAGATTACGATTATGAAGAAAGAAGAAGAAATTGTAAAACCGCCGAGAGAAATTAAAATTAAGTAAATTTGGCAAGAAAGAGGTGTTTTAATTATAAGCACCTCTTTTTTTATATCTTAATTCCTGCAATTAGTATATCATCAATTTGGGCGGAGTTTGCTTTCCATTCAATAAAAGTATTTTCAAGTATTTGTTTTTGTTCTTTCATTGTTTTTTCTGAAATTGATAATAACAAATCTCTGAATTGCTTTATTTTAAATTTTTCTCCTGTTTTTCCATTAAATTGATCTACATATCCATCGGAAAACATATATAAGATGTCATTTTTTTGCAATTGAAACTGTTCATTTTTAAATGGTATTTCTTTAATAAATATTCCGACAGGATTAATCGTAGGGTTGAAAATTGTAAGTTTGCCGTTTCTTATTAAATACAAAGGATTATTTGCTCCTGCATATTGTAATTCATTAGTTTTTTTGTTTACGGAGCAAATAACCATATCTATACCTTCTGTTTGGTCGTCTAATCCGCCTTTTTGTTTCAGCGAAACTTTTATTTCTTTTCTCAGTTCTTCAAGTACTTGATTTGCTTGTGTAATATTTTCTTTTCGAATTATTTCGTTAAGTAAAGACATTCCCAACATACTTACAAGAGCTCCGGGAATTCCGTGTCCGGTACAATCTGCAACAACTGTAACGATATGTGCTTCATTATTAAAAACAAATTCTCTTGCCCAATAAAAATCTCCGCTAACAATGTCTCTGGGGTGGTTAATTATAAAAAAGTCAGAAAAATTTCTTTCGAATATTTTCATTGTCGGCAACATTGCATTTTGAATTTTCCCGGCATAATCAATACTGTCGGTAATTTTTGTATTTGTTTGAAGAAGTTCTTCTTTTTGCTTATTTATTTCTACTGTTCTTTCAAGAACTTTTATTTCAAGTTTACTTTTTGCCTTTTTTAGTGACTTCATTCTTAGGTCTATTGCAATGTACAGAATTATTAACAGCAAGAATAAAGATAAAGTATAAAACCAAGTTTGTCTCCAGTAGGGAGGTTTAATAGTAAATTTAAATGAAACAGGTTGAGCATTCCAAAGGTCGTCATTGTTTGCCGAAATAACTTGAAATTCGTATTTGCCGGGTGTAATATTTGTAAATACAGCTTTTTTATCGTATGTTTCAGGCGACCATATTTCGTTTTGCCCTAAAAGTCGATATTTATACTTAACTTTTTGCGGGTTTGAAAAGCAAAGCCCTATAAAGTTAAATGTCAGATGGTTAAGCTTGTGCGGGAGTGTTAATTTTATCGGAATATTATTATAGTTAACTGAATCTGAATATTCAAACCAATCGACATCTTTAAAAAATAATTGAATATCGGAAAGGTATGTTTTGTTTTCAACAATATTCATTTTATCTAAATCTTCATTATACCTGACTGCTCCGTTCACGGTTCCGAACCATATATTACCTTTTGCATCTTCTGCTGCTCCGTTTATATTTGTTTCAACCCCTATAAACCCGTCATCTTTTGTGTAGTTTTTAATGTCTGTTAAAATATTGTTTTCGTCAAAAATAATTTTATCAACACCTTTTTCACTCCCGCACCATAAATTTCCTTTTGAATCAGGAAAAAGGAAATAAATATTGTTTGAATTTAATCCGTCTTCTTTTTGATATTGCTCAAAATGATATTTTTTATTTTCAGTTTTAATAATTTTATATATTCCTGATGAACCCGTACCTATCCATAATGTTCCTTTTCTGTTGACAATAGATCTTATAAAATCGAGTTCAATATTTGTATTAGTTTTAACAACTGTTTTTCCGTCATATTTTAATAACCCGCTATTTATTGTGCCGAACCAAATATTATTATCATCATCTTCGCAAATTGTCATTACAGTTTTTGCAGTAAAACCTTGTTTTGAGCCAAAGCGTGTAAGGTTTCTTCCGTCATACTTATAAACACCCTCATTATTTGTTCCGAACCAAAGATTTTCTTTGCTGTCTTTAAAAATTGTAAGAACACGCAGATATTCCGGACTGTCTTTTGTTTTTATTTGAGTGAATTTTTTCCCGTTAAATTTAATAATACCGTTATTCCCGGATGCTAACCAGAAGTTGCCGTTTTTATCGGTTTCAATATCAAAAAAATAATCATCAATACTTCCTTTTTGTTTATTGAATTGTGTATAGTTTTCCCCGTTAAATTTAACCAAACCGAAGCCGTATGTGCAAAACCATATATTATTGTCTTTGTCGGGCAGAATTCCCATAACTATCTCATTATCAAATGAACTTATTTGGTCATAATGAATAAAAGGTGTTCCTGTATTTATCATTGTAACACCGTTTCTGCCTCCTATCCAAATATTTTTTTCGCTGTCTTCGTAAAGAGAAAGCACGACTGAATTTGTTAATCCGGAATTTACGGTTAGGTTATGGAAGAGGTTTTGAGAATAAAAGCCGCAACCTTTCTGTTCGGAAGAATACCACAGATTGTTTTCTGAATCAATAAGAAGTTTATTAATATTATTGTTTAATAAACCGCTATTTGTATTAAAGTGCTTAATTTTATTGTCGAAGATTTTGTAAATCCCGTTATTTGTTGCAATCCACAGATTTGATTTCTTGTCTTCGATAAAGGAGTTAAAAGGAGTTTTTATTTTTTTTATATTAATTTTCGGCTTTTTAAATTTACCTTTATCATAAATGTAAATGTTTTTTTCTGTAAGTATCCAAATTTCATTATTATTTCTCAGAATAATATCTCTCGGTTTTATGTCTTCAGATATTTTTTTTATTGTGTCATTACTTAAAATATTTGTTCCTTCGGTAGTAACAATCAAAAGTTCTTCGGTAGGTAATTCAAATGTTTTATAAATTATGTTTGAAAATAAGCCGTCATTTTCGGTATATGTTTTAAATTTATTCTTTTTTAGTTCGGTTAATCCTTTTTTTGTTGAGAACCAAAATCGTTCTTTTGAGTCTTGAAGAATATGAATTACGAAGTTACTTTTTAAACCGTTATCTTTATTATAAACAGTATAATCATATCCGTTAAATTTTACGGCACCGTTTTGTGTTGCAAACCACATAAATCCTTCATTATCTTGCATAATAAAATCGGCATTTGACTGAGGGAAACCTTTTTCAACGGTATAATTTGTAAAATTAAAAAGTTGGGCATAAGCATTTTTACCGCAAATATTTAAATAAATTATTGCGAGTAACGTGATGTATTTTAATGCATTATGCATAAATATATTGTTAAGTTCTTTTAAGAAAGAAGTTCTTTAACTTTTGCTGCAATTAATTTTCCCTCTGTTTTTCCTGCAAGTTCTTTTGATGCAATACCCATGACTTTACCCATGTCTTTCATTGACGTTGCACCTAAATTGTCGATAATTATTTTTATTGAGCTTGAAAGCTCTTCTTCAGACATTTGTTCGGGCAGGTAGGGTTGAATATATGAAACTTCTGCCATTTCAGTTTTGTATAAATCTTCTCTGTTTTGAGATTTATATATTTCAGCTGCATCTTTTCTTTGTTTTACCATCTTTTGAAGCAGTGTTATTCCTTCTTCTTCAGAAATTTTATCATTACCGCTTCCGGAGGTCTTTATTAAAAGCAATTGTGCTTTTATTGCTCTTAATGCGGCAAGTTTTTCTTTTTCTTTTGATTTCATTGCCGAGATTATATCAGCATTTATTTTTTCAAACAGTTCCATTTTATTTTTTTATTATTGTTGTAAATTTACATATTTTTTATTCAAAAACAATTTTCAATTTAAAGTCTTACACCTATTATAACAATATCATCAATTTGAGGTTCGTTTCCTTTCCAGTCTTCCATTGTTTTTTCTAATATTTTAAGTTGTCCTTTCATAGGTTTGAGATTAATTTCTTCCAATAATCTTTTTAATCGTCCCTTCATAAATTTTTTATTTTTCGGTCCGCCGAATTGATCGGGATATCCGTCGGAAAACATATAAATTGAGTCTCCTTTCTGAATTTTAAAAGATTGAACAGAAAACGGTTCCATAATATCGTATAATGCAACCGGCATCCTGTCTGCTTTAATTTCTGATATTTTGCCGTTTTGCAAATAAAATAATGAATTATATGCACCTGAAAATTCTATAATATTTTTCTTAGTATCAATTACGCATAAAGACATATCCATTCCGTCTTTTGATTCTGTTTCAAAGCCTTTAGGATGAAGGGCGTTTATAACGTTGTTTCTGAGGCGGTTTAATATTTCTCCCGGGTTTGTTATGCCTTTCTCATTTACAATTTTATTTAAGAAGCTGATTCCCAGCATACTCATAAAAGCACCGGGAACACCGTGTCCTGTGCAATCAACTGTCGTAATTATTATTTTTGAACCTTTTTTTCCTACCCAGTAAAAATCTCCGCTTACTATATCTCTGGGTTTAAATAAAATAAAATGCTCAGGAATATTTTCGGAAATATATTCATTTGTCGGCAAAGCAGCCGTTTGAATTTTTTTTGCATATAATATGCTGTCGGTTATTTCTTGTTTTTGTTCTGAAATAAAATCTTTTTGAATTGATAATTCATCTCTTTGAGACCTTATTTCTTCGTTTTGTTGTCTTATTTCAAGAGTTCTTCTTTTAACTTCTGTTTCAAGCTCTTCATTTCGTTTTTTTATTGTTCTCATTCTTATTTTAAAGAATAAAATTATAGAGGAGATTAAAAGTGCAGTTAATAATATTTTAAACCATAATGTTTGCCAAAAAGCGGGTTTAATTATTATTGTCAGGCTTGCTCCTTTTTCATTCCAAACATCATCGTTATTTGACCCTATTACTTTAAAGGTATAATTGCCCGGTTTTATGTTTGTGTATTTTGCAAATCGTCTGAACCCTGCATCATTCCAGTCATCGTCATCACCTATAAGTATATATTTGTATTTGTTTTTTTGCGGGAATACAAAATCAAGTGCAACGAAATCGAAAGAAATATCGTTTTGATAATGTTTTAGTACAATTTGCTTTTTTAAACTTATTATTGTATCTGTTTTAATGTATTGGTTCGAGATTTGAAATCCGGTAATTACGATAGGGGGTTTGTGCGGATTATCTTTTATTTCTTTGGGATAAAAAGCATTAAATCCGTCAATTCCTCCGAAAAGAATCTCTCCGTCTTTTTTTTTATAAAATGAACCTGCTAAAAATTCATTGCTTTGAAGACCGTCACCCATATCAAAGTTCTTTATTTCTCCTGTTTTTTTATGCATTCTGCTTATACCGTTGTTTGTGCTCATCCAAAGGAACTCACCGTCTTCAACAATTCCGAGAATTACATTGTTAGGCAGTTCGCAATTTTCTCTTGTAAATGTTTTAAATGTTTCTTTTACAGGATTAAATTTATTTAGCCCGCCTTTTGTTCCTATCCATAAAGTACCCTCGTTGTCCTCACAAATTGAATAAATTCTGTTATTGCTTATTGAATTAGGATTGTTTTCATCGTTAATATAAACTGTAAAAGTTTCATTTTCGGGGTTAAATTTGTTTAAACCTAAAAATGTACCTATCCAAATGTTTCCTTTTTTGTCTTGAAGAATTGAGGTTACTAAGTTACTGCTTATTGATTTGTTACTGTCTTCGGAATGCATATAATGTTTAAATGTTCCTTTGTCGGGATTAAAAAGATTTAAACCGCCTCCGAATGTTCCTGCCCAAAGTTGATTGTTATTGTCTTCAAAGATTTTCCAAACTCTGTTGCTTGATATTGAGTTTGTATCTTTTGATTCTTTATAACAAGTAAAAGTACCTGTTTTTTTATTGAAAAGATTTAGCCCGCCTCCGTCAGTAGCAACCCAAAAGCGATTTTTGTTGTCTTCAAGCATTGATCTTATATGATTGTTGCTTATTGAGTTATTTTGTTTAGGGTTATGTTTGTAATGAGAGAATTTATTATTTTTTTTATTCCATTTGTTGAGCCCTCCTTCAACAGTGCCGACCCATATATTTTCATTTTTGTCAACGTAAAAACTTCTTACTTGTGATGCACTGAGGCTGTTTTCATTGTACGGGTTGTGTCTGAATACATCTATATCTTCAGCAGCTCTGTTCCACTTGTTAACACCTCCTAAAGAAGTACCTACCCATAAAATATTTGCATTATCTTTATATATAGAAATAATGCTGTTTGTAGATAAGCTGTGTTTGTTAACAGGTTCATGTTTATAAATAAAATAATTATGCGTTTTTTTATTAAAACTTATCAAACCTCTTGTTTTTGTCCCTAACCAAAATATATCATTTTCATCATTAATAAAAGTTGTAATATTTGCTTTTATTTTTACATCTTTTTTTGAGTATAGGTTTATCTTATGTTCTGTAAGTTTGTCATTATTTGTGTTATAGCTGAAAAGCCCTATTGAAGTTGCTATCCATATAATACCGTTTTCGAAACAGATGTCATTTATTCTCACATTAGAAATTTCAGGGTGTTTTAATGTTTTTATTTTATTGTTTTTTGTGTTAAGAAAACTAACCCCTTTTTGTGTTCCTATCCATAAATTATCCGAGGAGTCAAATTCTAAACACAAAACTGTGTCCGACGGAATAGAACTATTATTTTTTGAATGAGAGAAATATGTAAAATTATTAATGTTTTGATTAAACTTATTTAAGCCTTTGTTTGTAGCAATCCATAAAATCTCATTATCCCCTGTAATATCATTAATACTGTTGTTGCTTATTGAATTCTCTTTGTATTGTGAAGATTTAAAAGTTTCAAAGTTATCTTTCAATCTGTTGTATTTAGATATCCCGTTAGATTTTGTACCTATCCATAATGTAGGGTTTGCTGTATCTTTTGTTTCAAATAAAGTTGTTACAATATTGTCGGGAATTGTATTTTTTTTTGTTTTACTGTTCCAATATACTTTGAAATTATAACCGTCAAACTTATTTAAACCATCTAAAGTTGCAAACCACATAAAGCCTTGGCTGTCTTGAATAATACTTAAAACTGAACTTTGAGACATTCCGTTTTCAACTGAAAGTTTTTCAAACTTAATAATAGGCTTTTGAGTATAAGAAATGAAAGCAGGCAGCAGAAGTATTATTAAAATAATAGTTTTTTTCATATACCGAATTTATACAGAATTAAACAAATATATAAAACAACAATACAAAAAACAAGTTATTTTTTGTTTGCATATATAACTTCCAAAAAGTATTCATTAACAAAGAATCCCAATCGCAATGATTGGGATTCTTACTTGATATATTCAAATAAATTTATTGTTTAATAAATCGCCCGGTAACTAATTTGTTGTTTTGGATTAATCTTAAATTATAAATACCGTTCGGTAAATCAGAAATATTTATTTGATTATTATATTCAGAAATTTGAACTTCTTTAATCAAAGAACCTGTAATTGAATAAATTTGAACAATTGAATTCTCATTCATGTTTTTCAAATATACAGTAATTATATTTTGGGCAGGGTTCGGATAAATGTATAAATTATTTTTTTCCGTGGTATAAGATTTTGCTCCTATTACAATTGTATAATCTTCTACTTCTCCATAATCAAAGTTTCCGCAAGGTAAAGGGATTGTATTATATTGCATAGAAACTCTCATGCGTGTTGAACCTATAGTTGCTGATGCCGGAATTGTGAATGATCCGTTAACACTTGTCGCAGTTGTTTTAGCATTTGTAAATACCTGCTCTCCTGCATCATCAAAGTCCCCGTCTTGGTTATAGTCAATCCAAACAGAATATCCTTCAGAATAAACAGTAGCTGACCACGTAGGATATATTGTTATGCTGTAAATACTATTTCTTGTCATATTTGTTGACATTGCGGTAAAGTCTGCATAACCGGCATTTACTCCTGAGTTATTATCAATACTTCCGCAAACCACTCTTTGAATCCATTCGTCCGAAACATTGTTTCCTTTTGAAGTACAATAAGTAACAGTTGCCGGAGAAGTTGTAATGTTTATTGTATTACTTTGCCCGGAAACATTACCTGCAGCATCTTCTGCTGTTACATAAAAACTGTAAGAAGTTCCTGCCGTTAAACCGGTTACTTGAGCTGATGTTCCTGTTACTGTTCCTAAAAGAGCTCCATCTTTGTAAACATTATAGTTACTTACACCTACATTATCAGTAGAAGCACTCCAAGATAAATCAACAGTTGTTTGTGTTATATTTGAAGCTGCTAAACTTGTCGGAGCGGTAGGAGCTTGTGTATCGGCACCCGACGAGATAATATTTACCGTATAATCTTCAACTTCACCGTAAGAGAATGCCTCACAGGCTGTCGGTATTGCATTATATTTCATAGAAACTCTCATTCTTGTGTTTCCTGTAATAGTTCCTGACGGAACAGTAAATGAACCGCTAACAGGTGTATTCTTTGTAGCTGCCAAAGAGAAAACTTGTTCTCCTGCATCTGCAAAATCGCCGTCTTGGTTATAATCAATCCAAACAGAATATCCTTCCGAGTAAACTGTTCCTGCCCATCCGGGAGTAATTGTTATACTTTGACTTACCCCGATATTGATATTAGTTGACATAGATGTAAAATCAGCATAACCTCCGTTTGCTCCGGAATTATTATTAATACTTCCGCAAACAACTTTTTGTATCCACTCATCTGCAACGCTGTTTCCTTTTGAAGCACAATATGTTGCACCTGCTGTTGTTGTAGGGTTAACTGTATTGCTTGCAGCTGATATATTTCCTGCTGCATCATAAGCTTTTATATAAAAACTATAAGAAGTCGAAGGGCTTAATCCTGAAACTGTATAGCTTAAATTCGCAGTTGATGCAATATTTGTACCTCCTTGATAAATATAATAACCTGCAACCCCTACATCATCTGTTGATGCTGTCCAGTTTAAATTTAATGAAGTTGATGTTATATTTGAAGTTGTTAAACTTGCAGGAGCTGTCGGAGCTTGAGTATCGGGAACACTTAAAGTCGTAATGTTAACTGTGTTGCTTGCAGTTGAAACATTCCCTGCCGCATCTTTTGCTTTTACATAAAATGAATATGATGTTGATGCCGTAAGGCTGTTGACTGTATAAGATGTACCGGTTGTGTTAATGAGAAAAACACCGTCTTTATAAATATCATATCCGGTAACACCTACATTATCAGTTGCTGCTGTCCATGATAACAGAACACTTGTT
Source organism: Bacteroidales bacterium (assembly GCA_021648725.1). Taxonomy (NCBI): domain Bacteria; kingdom Pseudomonadati; phylum Bacteroidota; class Bacteroidia; order Bacteroidales; species Bacteroidales bacterium. The sequence continues at coordinate 21,942 of JAKISF010000026.1, forward strand.
TGTGTAATATTAGAACTTGTTAAATTCGCAGGAGCAGTCGGTGCTTGCAAATCACCCCCGTCTTGAATGTTAACCGTATAATCTTCAACTTCTCCGTAAGAGAATGCTTCACATGAGGTCGGGATTCCGTTATATTTCATAGAGATTCTCATTCTTGTTTCTCCGTTTATTGCAGAAGCAGAAACTGTAAATGAACCATTTATGGGAGTGTCTTTTGTAGCAGCTAATGAGAAAACTTGTTCTCCTGCATCTGCAAAATCGCCGTCTTGGTTATAGTCGATCCAAACTGAATAACCTTCGGAATAAACAGTACCTGACCATGCAGGAGTAATTGTAATACTTGCACTATTTCCTTTATATAAAGGTGTAGAAAGATAAGTAAAATCACCATATCCTGCATTTGCTCCTGAGTTATTATCAATATCACCGCATATTACTCTGTCAATCCATTCATCGGCAACACTATTTCCTTTTGAAGTACAATAAGAGATGCCTCCTGATTGAGTTGTAACACTAACTGTATTGCTTTGTGATGATGTATTTCCTGCTGCATCTGTTGCAATAACATAAAATTGATAAGTGGTAGCAGCTGATAATCCGTTAACAGTATAAGAAGTTCCTGTAACTGAAGTTAATAAGGTTCCGTCTTTATATATTTTATATCCGGTAACACCTACATTATCAGTAGATGCAGTCCAAGATAAATCGACACTGATTTGAGTTACATTTGCAAATGCTAAACTTGAAGGAGCCGTAGGTGCTTGCGTATCTGCCTCTACTGCTGTAGTAACAGATATTGTATTGCTTGCATTTGATTTATTTCCGGCAGCATCATAAGCTTTTACATAAAAACTGTACTGAGTTTCGGGTGTAAGACCTGTTACACTTGCAGATGTTCCGGTAACTGTTCCTAAACTTGTTCCGTCTTTGAAAACTTCATATCCTGTTACAGCTACATTGTCTGTTGATGCAGTCCATGAAATAGTAAGGCTGTTAGATGTAACACTTGATGAGCTTAAGTTTGAAGGAGCCGTAGGTGCTTGTGTGTCTCCTGCATTTATTATGTTAACTGTGTAATCTTCAACTTCACCGTATGAGAATGCTTCGCACTGTGTAGGAATAGCATTATATTTCATTGAAACTCTCATTCTTGTATTTCCTAATATTGTTCCGGAGGGTATAGTAATTGTTCCGGAAACAGAAGTTGATTGAGATGCGGCATTTGAGAAAACTAATTCATTTGTATCGTTAAAATCACCATCTTGGTTTATATCAATCCAAACAGCGTAGCCTTCAGAATATGTTTGACCTCCCCAAGCAGGGTATATTGTAATTGTTTCCGGGGTTCCTTCTGCAATATCAAAAGACATAGAAGTAAAGTCGGCATAACCTCCGTTTGCTCCGGATGTATTATCAATTGTTCCTATTGTTACTCTGTTTATCCATTCATCAGCAACTGAATTGCCTGCTGAAGCACAATAAGAAACTCCTGTTGTTGTTGCATTGCCCGACAGTTCAGTTGTGTTGTAGCAATTATCTGCGGTATTATACTCATATACAGCAAAATAATAAGTTGTGCCTTGAGTTAGACCACTAATACTTACTGAACTTCCCGTACCTCTGTATAAAACATAATTTCCTGTTCCTATTTGACTCCCTGAGCCGAAAACAGAATTTGAAGTATATGATGTTCCTGAAACCGGATCAGCATTTACAACAGATGCTTCATGAGCAACTAACATAACGCTGTTTCCGCTTCCTCGTGTCCATGAAATTGTCATAGTATTATCTCCGATTGAATTTGCAGAAAAATTGCTTGCTTGTGAGGAAGGAGGGGTACACGATGCTTCATCAATCGTAAAAGCAGCAATTTGTGTTCCGTGTGTTGAACTTCCCATATATTCTGATGTGTACCAAAATGTTTTTCCGTCTGATGGATCTACTGAAATATTTGAATAGTCTCCCCAACGTTCTGCGGCTGTTTGAGAATATTGTCCTGTTTTTATTACTGTTTCAGCAACATCCATTACTCCTGAGGGTGCATTTGATGTTTGTCCGCAATATCTTATTCCCGGGTAAGTTGAAGTTCCGTTTGATACAGCATAACCCATTCCGATTTGACCTAAATCATTCATTGCTATACTTGCATTCCACCGACTTATGTTATCAGGATTATAAGTTCCTTGTTGTGCAATAGACCAGCCAGATCCTGTATTTTCTAATTCGTACCATCTGATTGCAGACTCTGTAGAAGTTTCGGCAATTGTGTGTGTACAAACTATTTTTTGAGTTCCTGAAAAGTTTCGATATTGTGCTCTGTACATTAATACCGTTGAAATTGCATCAAGTTTTTGAGTTGTTCCCGGTTGAGGAATATTTTTCCAATCACTTGTAAAATTACCGCTGAATGAGTTTACATTTATTGTTTGTGTACGTACAAAAGTAGAATTTGAAGGAGTAATCCAGTCAGCATTTAATTCATAGATATATAGTGCATCGGAAGGATTGTTTTGTCCGTTATCTGCAATTGTAATAAATTGTCCGGGTGTTCCTGCAGGAGCCCACAGTCCGTCATTGTCGAGGGGCTGAATACAGTGAAACCCGTCAAAAGTACTCGGTCTGTTCGGGTTATCAAATGCTATCATTTGAGGGTTCGGATCACCGGCAATCATTTTGCTTCTTTCAAAAACATAAACATCGTTTCCGTTACTTGTATTTGTTGACATATAATAACCGTCTTGCCAAATACCGAATTTCATATAGTCAGGTGTGTCGTCAACATCAAAAGACCAAGAGTACCATGTGCCTGTAGGATCGTTTGTGGTTGAAACAGCAATTAACATATAATCGTTTGCTCCTCCGAGAGAAAATTCAGAGTAGAACCATCTGTCTGCTTGTTCGTCCCAAAGAACAATCGGGTCTCCGTCGTTATAGCCGGCACCCGGAAGAGTTGAGTTGAAAATAGAGTTTAATGCAGACGGTCCGGCTACTTTAACACCGTCAGATTTGTTATAAATTGCATAAGTTAAGTTTACGACTTGAAAATAGTGGTTAGGCCCGGCTGTTCCGTTACAATCCGGAGGGTATGAACTGCTGTTTTGACCGACATAATTTTTAAGCAGCCCTTTTGAATTTTTAATCCGGCCTTGTTCTTTCTGAACATTCGGGTCAACAGGCATACTTTTAAAATCCGGAGGAGTAATACTCGGGTCAATTATCCTGTCTCGATGTTTGTTCATATAAAATTCTTCGTATTGTTTTTCAAAACCGGTAATAACAGGGTTGTCTTTTAATGGTTTTGTAATTTCAAATCCAACGGGTTTTTTTATTACAGTCGGATAAACTTTATTTTGTGCAAATATTTGATTGTGTGTAATAAATGCAAAAATTAAAATCAGAATTAGTAAACTTCTTTGTTTCATAGGAATATTATTTAATTTACTTTATTGAAATATTTTCTTTAAATGTTTTGTCTGTTTCAGACATTTTATTGTTCTTTTCTCTGTTAATTTGAATTATATTATTATCAATATTATTTTTGTTCTCTTTTTCCCTTTCAGGAAGTGCATCAAATCTAATTTGTTTACCGTCCCACCATATCGGTTTACCGGAATTATTCAAATCGTTTTCATTAAACATGAAGTTGTCTAACTTTGAATCAAAGTCATAAGAGAGTACTTCTTTCGGATTATTCGGGTTTTCATAAGCTTTTCTGACTGCAACAGCAATCCAAGTAAATTGTATGTTTCCTTTACCTGAGTTATTTTCGGCAACTCCGAAGCCTGATGTTTTTAAGCTTGTAAGATGAATACCTTGTGTTTCTCCTATTGGTGTAACAGTTACAATTACAGGGATTTTATCTGAAATAATATTTTTATATTTTTCATCAAATGTTATTGATGCTTTTCCGTTTAATAACTGCCCGGTACCTCTTAAATATATATCGGCACTTGTTGAAACAGGAACATAAGTAGGTATTCTTTCGTTATTTCCGTTATTTTCAAGCGAAACTATAAGGTTGTTTGTATATGTTTTTCCGCTAATGTATTGAGCAAAACGTTCTCCTTTTGTAATTGTACCGTAAATATTCCCTTTGAACCATGCACCTGCTAAATCTCCATAGCTTCCTACTCCTATTCCTATTTTATTATTCTTTCCGCCACCGCTACCATAGGTTGTTGTACCGTTTGCATAGACACCGTAAGTGGTTAAAGTACTACTTCTATATGCGAGGCTTCCCCAGTAAGAACCAAGTCTTTCAGCACCTAATATCCCACCTGAACGACCGTTATTGTCATCCCAAAAATGACCTGTTACACCAAAAGTCCAAGAATCTCCGTATGAGGTATAGCCTTCAACAGCTTCATTTGTTCCTGTAACAGAGTAATCTGTTCCGTCATTTTGAGCAACGCAACTCCTCCATGCATAAATAGTTGACTGATCGTCTCCGTCAGCAGCATCTTCTTTGTGATAAAAGAAGTTTGCTGTAGGAATTGAATGCCCCAAAACTCCGTAGCTGTTCGCAGCAGTTCCGTCATGATGGTAGCCGATAACACCGTAGCCTGCATCAGAACCGCCGATAACACCGTCACCGTTTCCTGAATAAATAATTGATGACAAATTACTTCCGAGGCCGAGAACTGCATTGCCGTCAGATGTTCTTGCTACTGAATATAGTCCCCAGCATTGATCTGCGGCTGTTACTCCGTCGGTTCCGGCAAGGACTTGTATTCCGTAAACGGTTTCTGCACTGTCAACTTCTGCTCTGATTCCCCAAGAGTATGTACCGACTCCTTTTGTAGATGCATATGTGTCAATACCTTCTGAATCTTGTGTATTTCCGATAGCATAAAATGCACCACCTATTGTGTAGCCCCTGTTTTGAGTACCTTCTTTATATTTTGAATATCCTTTTACGGCGGTTTGATTTCCTGTTTTTGTAACATCTACGATTAGCTGACTGTAAAGACCTGAGTGTGAAGTTGTTGCATTGTCATAGCAATAGTAGTACCCTGCTGTCCAAACATCAGAATAACCGATAATAGCAGCGGTGTTTGCATCTCTTCCTGTTCTTCCGAAAATTGCTGTTCTGTTTTTGTCTTCAACCATACCGTAAACAGCAGTTCCGTCAATTGATAAGTCGCTTAATGCGTTAGTGTAATTTCCGTTATAGCCGAGATATCCGTATGTTTGACTTCCTAAAACATCCGAAAATCCTACAACTGCACTTGTAGGTGATGTTGCAGAAGAGGTAACAAAGTAACCTCCGTATTGGTTTAAACTTCCGTTGTAATAGAATCCGTATGTTTGATTGTCATCATATATTCTTACATTAGAATTGTCTTGCGGACGGATGTAGTTTGTTGCGGTAGGCTTGTACCACCACATTGTTTCGCCGCCGGGAGGGGCATTCGGTAATGCTGTCCATGTTGATGCTGTGTTTTTTTTGTATTCTAAATCTCCGGCTCTTTCTCTGAACCCGTATCCGGTACTTCCGAATATACCGTCAAAATTAATATATTCTCCGGAGGAAATATTGTTCAGGAAATCGACATTTCCGTCATTTCTGAAAACAGCCATATCAATTCCGTCATCTTGTATAACATAAAAGGCAGTTCCTATTAAATTATAAACTAAATTGTAGCCTGTTCCGGCAGTACCTAAATCAATATTTGTATGTTCAGATAATGAACCTCCTAACTTCACGGTATTTGAAGCGTTTTCGGTTAAGCCGTTTTCGAATGTATATGTTCCGTTTGTAAATTTTGTCCAGGACGTTCCGGTATAGTAATAGTAGCCCGGAGTTACATCACTTATTGTTGCAGTATTGTATATCATTAAACCTGTTGCCGGACTTGTTACGGATGTGTTATCACTTGTTCCGGTAAGTGCGACATTCGGTATAAGCAAACCTTTGTTATTAACATCACTCATGTCAAGAATAGAACTGGCATGCGGTAAACTTCCTGAAGTATTAATACTTACTGATTGAGAATCAGCACTTATGTAAAAGAAAATCAAAGTTATTGCCAACAGAGTTTTTGATAAGTTAATGTTACAAGTCATCACCATGAAATAAAATTTAAAAAGCAAATGTAATAAATTTATTTTGATTTTTCAACTTTAATTTTGTACGATTTAATTTTATTGTAATTTGAGATTTTCTGAATATTAATAAAGTATCTTCCTTTACTAATATCATAAAGTAATATGTTTTCCTCATTTTCAATGTTTTCAATGATTTTTTCTTGAATAATTTTTTCGTTAAAAAAAACAGTTATTTTAATTTTAGGAAACTCATATTCGGATTTTGAGACAGTAATTTTGTATGTTTGAGGTTTTGATGTATTTAAATCAAAATATAGCCAATCAAATCTGTCGTAAAATTGTTTTTTTTTGCTCTTTGTGAGAATTTCATGAAATGTATGTGTTTGTATTGTTCTTAAAAAGATTTCGGAAGCAGTATTTTTTGTATTATCAGGTTCAAAATAATCAAAGTTATAATTCTCAAAGTTTTTATTTTCATCAGACCAATATTTTGAGTATTTATTTTTTGAAGCTGTATATAGCATTAGTGCAATTTGTTCCTGAGTAAAGTTATTTCTGCATTCTCTGTTTTTTGTATATGACATTATGTTATCTGTAGCAGGCTTATATTCTTCTCCGTATTTATCTTTTACATTCCGGCCTGTATATTTACAATTATCATCGGTGTAATTTGAAAGATTAGGTTCGGCAGGTGTATCGCATAAACCGTCACCTTTTTTTTCGCACATTAAGGTATTTGTTCCCGGAATTAATCTTGTTCTGCTTACAGGTTCACTTTTTATTTTGCTTTTCCAATGTTTATGCGGATGTTTTAAACCGAGATAATGACCTATTTCATGAGTCAGCGTTGAAGAAGATACACCTTTTGCAATAATAATACCTTTTGAGAATGAATTGTATGTACCCGAAAAGTTTTTTGGAATATTAAAAACTCGATTCATCTTTAACTTTTCAGCAACATATATATTAATGCACGATTTCGATTTTCTTTTTAAAGTTTGAAAGGGAGCTTGGTTTAAATATTTAAGTTTAAACAGCCTGTCTTTATCTATATATTCAATATCCGGACGCAGATAAAATCTTATTCCCGTGTTGTTTGTTGAATGATAGTGATTTAGGTTTCTGAGATGTTCTTTTATTTGTATTTCGGAAAGACCGCCTGTTCCGTCAGATTTTCGATATATCCAAAACTTAACAGGAATTCTGTATTTAATATTTTCGATATACGGATTATAATTGCAATAATCAAGGTGCAATTTTATTTTCTCATAGTTTCTGAAACTTAAATTTTTTGAAAAAGTTTTTCCGATATGTCCGCATATTTCTTCCTGAAAAAATTGTGCATAATTAACAGTTGTAAAAAACAAAAAATAAGATAATATTATTATTCTTTTTAATGACATTAAGATAGGATATAGTTTTAGAACATATTAGGATAATAAACAAATATTAATTTTGATAAAACTAAGATTTTTTGCAACTTTACTGCTTGAAAAATTAAACCATAAAAGTAATAATTATGAAAAAACTAACAATTATATTTTTAATCAGTCTTTCATTCAGTTTTTCATCTTGCGATATTTTGATGCAAATTCTTGAAGATGCAAGCTCACAAACAAGTTTAACAAATTCAGAAGTTGTTAAAGGATTAAAAGAGGCATTAAATGTAGGAACAAATTCTTCTGTTAAGGTTTTAAACGCAAACGACGGATATTTTAAAGATAATGCAGTTAAAATTTTACTTCCTCCCGAAGCAAATGTTATTGTAGAAAACATACAAAAAGTTCCGGGTTTGGGACAAAAAGCAATAGATGATTTAGTTTTAAGAATTAATCGTTCTGCCGAAGATGCTGCTTCAGAAGCAAAACCTATTTTTATTGATGCCGTAAGAACCATGACAATACAAGACGGGATGACAATATTGAAAGGTAACAATACAGCTGCAACAACTTATTTAAAAAATAAGACTTATAATAAATTAGTTTCGGCATTTAAGCCTAAAATAAATACTTCGCTTAATAAAAAGTTAGTGGGAAATATATCTACAAACAAAGCATGGACGGATATAACAACACTATACAATAAGGTTGCCCCTTTTATAGGGAAGCCTAAAGTTAATACCAGTTTGTCTGATTATGTAACAAGGCGTGCATTAGACGGTTTATTTTTTAAAGTAGGCGAGGAGGAGAAAAAAATCAGAGCCAATCCGCTGAATTATGTCAGCGACATAATAAAAAAAGTTTTCGGTTATGCCAAAAACAACAAATAATTCTATTTAACCGGAAACATAAGTTTTCGGTTTTTTTATTTTAAAAAGTAAAGTTATGACTAATACACCTATTGATTCAAAAATAGTTAAAAGGATTTTAGAAGAAATGCACTTTGATAATGTTGCAAATGCTTCAATTCGGGAGATTGTCAGATTAGCAAATAGAATTGAAGAAGAATCCGGAGAGAAGTTTATCAGAATGGAAATGGGAGTTCCCGGTATTGATGTTTCTGAAATAGCATTTAATGCTGAAGTTGAAGCCTTTAAATCCGGAGTTGCTTCAAAATATGCTCCCATAGCCGGAATTGAACCTTTAAAAAAAGAAATTTCTCGCTTTGTTAAAAATTTTCTGGATATTGACATAAGTCCTGAATATTGTTTTACTTCAGTAGGTTCTGCACAAGCCAGTATTGCTTTGTTTATGGTTGCTTGCAGAACAGACAAAACAAGAAGAGGAGTGTTATTTATTGACCCCGGTTTTCCTGTTCAAAAACTTCAAATTCAAGTTTTAGGTTATGAGTATGATACTTTTGATGTTTTTAAGTACAGGGGAGAAAAATTAAGAGCAAAACTTGAAGAATTGATAACTGAGAAAAAAATAAGTTCGATATTATATTCAAACCCGAATAATCCTACCTGGATAAGTTTTACGGATGAAGAGTTACAAATTATAGGCGAACTTGCAACAAAATATAATCTTGTAGTTATAGAAGATTTGGCATATTTCGGAATGGATTTCAGAAAAGATTACTCCGTTCCTGGAGAAGCACCTTTTCAACCTACGATTGCAAAATATACTGATAATTGGACAATGCTTATTTCAAGTTCAAAGGTATTCAGTTATGCCGGACAAAGAGTAGGAATGCTGGTTGTTTCCGAAAAGATTTATAATAACAGGTATCCTGATTTGAAGCGTTTTTATACAAGTGACCAATTCGGACATTCATTAGTTTATAATGCCCTTTATACATTATCGGCGGGTGTTTCTCATACTCCGCAATACGGTTTGGCAGCATTATTAAAAGCAGTTAATGACGGGAAGTATAATTTCAGAGATGATGTTAAAGTTTACGGAGAACGTGCAAAAATTATGAAGAAAATGTTTTTAGATGCAGGTTTTGAATTAGTTTACGATAATGATATGGGAGAACCCTTAGCCGACGGTTTTTATTTTACAATTTCTTATCCGGGAATGCGAGGAAGCCAATTATTAGAAAACTTGCTTTATCACGGTATAAGTGCAATTGCATTGCAAACAACCGGAAGCGAAAGACGAGAAGGCTTAAGAGCTTGTGTTTCGCAAATAGGAGAGGAGCAGATACCTGTTTTAGAAGAGCGATTGAAAAGATTTAAAGAGAATTTCGGACAGTAAGTTTTCCGAGTTTTTAAAACTCGGAAAGTTATTTTGTTTTCTTTACAGAATATCCGAAAGCTCCCATACGTTTACCCAAGATATAATAAAATCCGTGAGAATAAGATAAGAGATTTGCTTTATCTAATCTTAATTTTTGTGTTTTAGGGTCAATAAGTTTTTCATCGACATTAACATTTACGACTTCGGCAATAAACATATCGTGAGATCCGAGCGGAATTATTTGTGTTACCTTACATTCAAGATTTACCGGAGATTCGCCGATTAATACAGTATTAATTTTTCTTGCAGGAACAGGCGTTAAGCGACTTTCTTTAAATTTATCCATGTTTTTTCCGGATTTAACTCCGTTAAAATCCGTAACATAAGATAACTTTTCTGTTGTAAGATTAACGACAAATTCCATGTTCTTTTTCAATATTTTGTATGAATGCCTTTCAGGACGAACAGAAATATAGAGCATCGGCGGGTTTGTGTTTATTGTTCCTGTCCATGAAATTGTAATTATGTTGTATTCTTCGGGATTTGAACCGCAACTTACCATTACTGCCGGAAGCGGGTAGAGGAGATTTCCCGGTTGCCATTCTGTTTTTATTATTTGTTTCATATTTTTATTTTATTGAAATTGCAAATTTAACATATTTTTTACTTCATTGCTGCTTATTCCGGAAGCTATTGACTTTTTTGCATGAAACCATTGACAATAAACACATCCGTTTACGGTTGAAACAATAGTCATTATTTTTTCAAAAAATGCTTTTGATATTTTCTTATTTTTAGAAACTCTTCTTATATTTTTAAAATTTTTAAACAGAAAGCCGAAATCATTAAATAACAATGTTGCAGTAAATATTCTTCTCGTAAATTTTTGTTCGGGCATTTTTGTTTATTTTTTTTGCAATACAAAGGTATAAATATATCTTAGACAAATAATAATTCAGAAAAAATGAAAGACAGAATAACATTACAAAATAAGAAGGCTTTAATAACCGGAGCAACAAAGGGAATAGGAAATGCAATTGCAAAAGAATTTGCAGAACTTGGTGCCGAACTTGCCGTAGTTGCAAGAAGTAAGAATGAATTAAACGCAATGCTTAAGGAGTATTCCGAAAAAGGAATTAAGATTTTCGGAATACAGGCGGATGTTAGTAAACGTAGTGATTATCAAAAAATTACAGATAAAATAAGTGAGAGGTGGGGAAGCCTTGATATTTTTGTGAACAATGTAGGAACAAATATCAGAAAACCGACAACAGATTATAATTATAATGAATATGACCATATAATGCATACAAATCTCAGGTCGGCTTTTGAGTTAAGTCGATTACTGTTTCCTTGTTTAGAGAAGTCAAATCAAGCAAGCGTTGTGTTTGTATCTTCCGTTGCCGGGCAAATTCATTTAAAAACAGGTTCAATTTATGCTATGACAAAAGCAGCTATCAATCAGCTTACAAAAAACCTTGCAGTAGAGTGGGCAAAAGATAATATAAGAGTAAATGCCGTTGCTCCTTGGTATATCAGAACTCCTTTAGCAGAAACTGTGTTAAAAGATATGGCTTATAAACAAGCTGTTTTAAGTCGTACACCCATGAATAAAATAGGAGAACCGGAAGATGTTGCGGCAGCAGTTTCGTTTTTTTGTATGCCTGCCGCAAAATACATTACCGGGCAAATCCTTAGTGTTGACGGCGGGTTTACTGTAAATGGATTTTAACCATTTAAAATCTTTGTTTTGATTGTATTTGATGCTGAGTTTAATCTTTTTTATTAATCATTTCTGCACATCTTTCTCCGTCAACAGCTGATGAAATAATGCCGCCGGCATATCCTGCTCCTTCACCGCAAGGATATAAATTTTTAATTTGCGGATGTTGTAAAGTTTCTTTGTCTCTGGGTATGCGAATCGGAGAAGATGTTCTGGATTCTACCCCGAGAAGAATTGCTTCATTTGTTAAAAAACCTTTCATCCGTTTCCCGAAATTTTTAAAAGCAATTTGTAACCTTTTACTTATATGTTCGGGTAACCAAAAGTGCAAAGGCGAGGAAATAACTCCGGGATGATAAGACGTTTCCGGTAAAAAAGGCGATAATTTACTGTTTACAAAATCATGTAACCTTTGTGCGGGAGCAATAAGTCCGTTTCCTCCGTTCAAGAAAGCTGTTTTTTCTAAATTTTCTTGAAACTTTAATCCTGCAAGCACACCGTATTTCTCTGTTTCGGGAAAATCTTCAACTTTAATTTCAACAACCATTCCCGAGTTAGCAAACTTAGAATTACGTTTTGAAGGCGACATACCGTTTACAACCGTTTCGCCCGGAGCCGTAGATGCAGGAACTATAAATCCGCCCGGACACATACAAAATGAATAAACACCTCTGCCGTTAACTTGCGAAACTAAATTATATGCAGCGGCAGGTAAATAATCACTTCTTATTTTGCAACTGTATTGAATGCTGTCAATCAACCCTTGCGGATGTTCAACTCTTACACCCATTGCAAATGATTTTGCTTCAAGCAGAATATTTTTTTTATGAAGTAATTCAAAAATATCTCTTGCAGAATGTCCTGTTGCTAAAATAACTGCTTTTCCGAGAACTTTATCTCCGGCTTGAGTTACAACACCTTTAATTGTATTGTTTTCTATAATAAAATCGTCAATACGAGTATTAAAACGTACTTCTCCGCCGGCGTTTATAATTGATTCTCTTATTTTTACAATAATTCCCGGTAATTTATTGGTTCCGATATGCGGATGAGCATCCGACAATATATTTTTCCCTGCTCCGTGAAATTTTAATATATCCAGAATGCGTTTAACATCTCCTCTTTTTTTTGAACGAGTGTATAATTTTCCGTCGGAAAAAGTACCTGCACCGCCTTCTCCGAAACAATAATTTGAATCAGGATTTACGCCTTTATTTGTATTTATATCTTGAATGTCGCGCTTTCGTTCACTGACATCTTTTCCTCTTTCAAATATTATAGGTTTTAAACCTTTTTCAATTAATTTTAATGCAGCAAATAAGCCGGCAGGTCCGGCACCTACTATAATAACTTCGGGTTTTTCGGAAACATCATTTAACTTTAAATTGAATTCTTCCGGCTTCACATAAGCTTCGTCCCACCAAACTTCCATTTGTAAATTCACCATAACAAACTTCTTTCTGGCATCAATTGATTTCTTAAGAACTTCGATTCGGGTAATGTCATTTTCATCAATTTCAAGATGTTTTGCTGCATCTTTTTTATAATGTTTAATATTTGATGCGTTTTTAGGAGGCAAACGCAATGCAATTATCTTTTTCATCTTCAATTTTTTAAATAAAAAACCTTCAAAGTTAATAACAATGAAGGTTTTATTTGTAATATTTTATAAAATTATTCAAAATGGAATGATAGCATAAAAACTTTTGATTTTAAATACTTCATTGCTCCCGTATATTCTGTGTTATCATCAACTGCCATATTATTAATCCCGACACCCATTTTTAATTCGGGCGAGAACTTAAAATACGGTAAATAAAAATCAAGCCCTAAGCCGAACTCTCCGTATATGTCAGGTTGGGATAATCGAATCATGGGCATCAGTTCGTCAGGTATTTTTTTCTTTGCGGCTAAGTCTAAAGATGGTTTTACACCGCCTATTAAATAAAATCTGTAATTATTTATTCTGTGAGATTTATATTTTATTAAAAAAGGGAACTCTAAAAATGTAGAAGATAATTTCATTGTATGTGTATCAAAATATGATTCTCCTGCTGAGTTTTCTTTCAAAATTCTGTATTGTAAGTCTCTTTGTGTAAAATTTAAATTAATTAAAAATCTTAAATCAAAATATTTTCCGATTCTTAAATTAGAAATAGGTCCGAGGTGAAAACCGGGTTGTTGTTTGTTTTCAATGCTGTAAACTTCATTTATAACAGCGGTATCAAAAAAAGTGTCGGAATTACGAATATAAAAATCAGACGTATTCAAACCTACCGTGAAACCGAAGTGTAATCTTTTTTGATCATACAATCTTAAATTCTGAACTTTCTCAACTTGTGAAAATGCAGAAAAAGAAACTAAAAACAAAAGTATTATTATAAATTGTTTCTTCATTTATGGCTTTTTTCAACTTTATAAACAACAAATATCTTAAAAAATTGTAAACAAATGTGAAAACTGTCTTTTTTGTTTTAAATTATTTTGAATAAAGAGAAACGAAAACCCCGAAAGATTTATAAGTTTTTAAAAGTTTGAATTCATTTTTAAGTTTATCAATTTCTGTATCTTTTAGGTCATTATAAATATTGGAATAGAAAAAATATTTATTTTTATCTAAATCAATTTCAGAAAATGAAGTTGTATCATTGCTTAAATCTAAATATTTAAATTCGGCTGTGTTAGGAAATGATGATGCTGTTTCGTTAACAGAAATTTTGTTTTTTCTCATGTATTCTAACATTTCACTTCTTAATTTATAATACGGAAGGTGTGTAAGCGAAGAATCCCAGCCTTGTGCAACTTTTTCGGGATAAATCCAAAAGTTACCGCTTAACATTCCGGTAAGCACAATTGAAAAAATAATATATTTCAACTTTTTGGGTTTTATTTTCTCAAAAATAAGATAAGAAGCGAACAAAGCAAAAATAAGATATACAGGTAAAATATAACGATGTGCGGCTAAACTTTTATAAAGTAAGAAACTTACGGCTAAACTTAATAATGTAAAAATAAAGATAATCCCGATTTGTTTAATGTTTTTATCTTTAAAAATCGACTTATTGAATTTCAATAAAATTGCAGATGCGGCAAGCCAAATAAAAATTTTTCCGAAATCTAAAAGTCGCCAAATTAGAATTCCTATATTTTTAATAAAACCTGATAAGTTTGTTATTTCAAAATTAGATTGCCAAGGAGAATCTTCGTGATAAGCTACCCAACCTTTAACTTTGTAATGATAAATATTGTAAATTATAAAGATAAATAAGGCAGGAATATAAAATAATGATTTTTTAAGAAGTTGAAGAATCGTATTTTTTAAATTTTCAAACTTTATATTAAAAATAATATCCAAAACTAAAATTGAACTTGCTGCCATCATTCCTCTCATGCTTATAAGAAATAATCCTGCAACAGATATTGATAACAAAAAATTATTTTTTTTTAAAACAGAATTAAGTGCCGTTAAAAATAAAAATACCAATACAACATCCGGACTTATAAGTGTTGTTTGAGCCAATAAAGTTGCATCAGCTAAAAACATGATTAAAGCTAAGAATACGTATTTTTCAGATATAAATTTTTTAATAAGTAAATATGCTTGTCTTATAATCCCGATAATAAACGGAAGCATTGCAAAATGGCTTATAAATAGTGTTTTGCCGAAAAATTTCCAAATAAATGCCAAATATACACCGAATGCAGGAATATGTCCGCTGTCAATATTATCCGGTAAAAGCAGGTTTTGAAAATTGGTATCAAAAAAGTAATGTGCGTGGGCTGATGCTAATTGTACGGTGTCCCAAAAAAAAATATTATTTGAAACAAACCAAGTTAGGATTGTAAAAAATAAATAAAAAGGTAATAATTTAACTGTTTCCGTGTAAATGTTTTTTTTCATTAATACACTGTTTAATTATCAAATTTTTGAATTGCAGATTTTATATTTTCCATTAACCAATCAGGTGTTGATGTTGCACCGCAAATTCCTACGGAATCAGTTTTATTAAACCATATTTGTTTTAATTCTTTAATGTTTGAAACAAAGTAACTTTTTTCATTTTGTTTTCTGCAAACGTTGTATAATAGTCTCCCGTTTGAGCTTTTTTTACCGCTCACGAATATTATTACATCATGTTTTTTTGCAAATTCTTTTAAAATAACATCTCTTGTAGAAACTTGACCGCATGTTGATGCATTTGAAATAAAATTAATTTCTGCATTTTTTTTTTCTTTATCTAATCTAATTCTGATTTCCTCGATAATTTTATTATAACCTGTTCTGCTCTTTGTTGTTTGCGAAAAAATGTTTATCGGTTTTGTGAAATCTATTTTATCTAAATCGTTTATTTCCGACACAACAATGCCTTTATTATCGGTATGTCCGAGTAATCCGATAACTTCTGCATGCCCTTCTTTTCCGAAAATTACAATTTGCCCTTCAATTTTATCAAATTCGGTATAAGCTTTGTGTATTTTTTGTTGAAGATTAAGAACAATAGGGCATGAAGCATCAATTAATTCAATATTATTTTTTTTTGCAATTTCGTATGTTTCCGGTGGTTCTCCGTGTGCTCTTAAAAGAACTTTTGCATTTTTTAATTTCTTAAATTCTTCTTTATTTATTGTTACTAGGCCTTTGTTTTCCAGTCTTCTAACCTCAGCTCCGTTATGAACAATGTCGCCTAAACAATAAAGTATTTCATCTTTTTTTAATTCTGATTCTGCTGTTTCAATAGCTTTAACAACTCCGAAGCAAAATCCTGAATTTGAATCTATTTCTATTTGCATTTTTATTAGTTAAAAGTACAAAGTTAAAGGTTTTAAATTAAGTTTTTAACTAACTTTATTGCATTTTGCAATTGCTCCTCAATTGATATATGTGAATTGTCAAGTAAAACGGCATCTTTTGCTTGTCGTAACGGATTTGTAGCTCTTGTAGAATCTATATTGTCTCTTTCCTGCACATTTTTAAGAATTTCTTCATAAGAAACGTTTTGCCCTTTTCCCCTTAATTCTTTATATCTTCTTTTAGCTCTTATTTCAGCATCTGCTGTTAAAAATATTTTTAAATCGGCATTCGGAAATACATTTGTTCCTATATCTCTTCCGTCCATTACAATTTCTCCTTCTTTTCCCATTTCTCTTTGAAGTTCAACAAGTTCATGCCTTACAAAAGGGATAACTGCAACAGGGCTTACAAGGTTTGAAACTTCAATACCTCTAATTTTATTTTCAACGTTTTGCCCGTTAAGCAAAGTCTCGGATTTCTTTGTTTCAGAATTATATTGAAATCCTATTCTTATTTTTCCGTTTTCAAAGTCTTTTTGAAGTTGTTCCTCATTAATTGACTTGCCCTTAAAGAGTTTATTTCTTATAACATAAAGTGTTACAGCCCGGTACATTGCTCCCGTATCAATGTATTTATATGAAAAATGTTTTGCCAAATCTTTTGCAAGTGTGCTTTTTCCGCAAGAAGAATGACCGTCTATTGCTATAATTAATTTTTTATTGTTCATTGTTTTGTTTTATAAAACGGTAATTGGGTGATAGTTAGTGTCTTATTGTTCACTTGTTTGTATTTTGATATTTTTCTTTTTTCCCATTTTTGACATATCAAAATAAAACGAGAAATGATTTGATGCACCGGCAAGGTGGTAAGTTGCTCTTGCGAAACTTATCCCCATTTTCTTTAATTTAAGACCGAAGCCCCAGGAAAATCCTGCTGTACCGCCTTTTTCGTAAATTTTCATTTCTTGTCTTCTTTGATGATTATAACCCAATGAAACATAAAAACTTTTTAGCGGAATTAATTCAACTCCGAGAATCAAATGTCTTAAAGAATTATCTAAAATATTTGTAAGAACTTCGCCTTTATTTGTATCTGATTCATCGGCAAAAGAAATTTGTGTAACTTTTTCCGGAATTTCATATCGTAAATTCCATTTATTTAAGCTGTGTGCAGTAAGATTAACTCTGAAAGGTGCATGTGCTAATTTTTTTGAAACTCCCATTTGAATATCAAAAGGAACTTTTTCAAAATGCCCTTTATAATAAGGTTTAATTTGTGTTCCTATGTTTTTTAAAACCAAAGATGCAGCAAATTCTTCTTCGGTTTTATAATAGGTAATTCCTGCATCGACAACAATTCCGAATGAATTATAGACTTCGGCATGAGAATAAACAGGTTTAATATTTACTCCTCCTTTAATATTTTTAAATAAATCTTTTGACCAAATTAAATTCAGGGCATAATCCGAAGCATTAAATTCTCCCGAAATAATACCTGTTTCATCGGCAGCCGTAAAAGTTCCATAATTCAAATATTGTAAACCGACAGAAATTGTTCCGAATTTTTTGTGCTTGTAAGCATATCCGACCGAACCAATATTTATTCCTGCAAAATAGTTCAAATAATTAATGTAAATTTTATTGTTCATCTCAGAATTCAATAAAGCAGGATTTTGGAATGCTAAATTCAAATCTTCATCATATATGGAAATATTTGTTCCGCCTAAAGAAGCAACTCGGGCAGAGCTGTTAATATTTAAAAAATCAAAAACACCTTTTCCGCCTGTTTGTGCATTTATAAAAAACGGTAAAACAATTAAAATAATAATTATATTAATTCTTTTCATATTGAAAATGTTTTTAATAATTTTTAATTTCCAATCTCAAATATACAAAGATAAACTTTTTTATATTGAACGGTATATTTAATTTTGAGCAATAATTCAATTAAATTTTAACGATGAAATCTAAAAGAAATTTTATAAAAGAGAACTTAATTATTAAATCAAAAGAAGACATTATTCCTTATTTGGAAAATTTAAAAGAAAGAAAGATCAAATCTGTTGAAGATTTAAAAAGGTGGTGGGCAGACAGAAGCGAAACAAATGCTTTTTTGGAAGAAGATGCAGCATGGAGATATATTAAAATGAGCTGCAATACTGCCGATAAAGAACTTGCCGAAAGCTTTAACTTTTTCGTAAAAGAGATTGAGCCTGTTGTTTCGGAATATTCTGATGTGTTAGATAAGAAGCTGATTAACAGTGAGTTTTTTAGCGAGCTTGATAAGAATAAATACGAAGTTGCCAAAAAGAAGATAAAACGTTCAATTGAACTTTTCAGAAAAGAAAACATTGATTTATTTTCTGAGCTTCAACAAAAAGAACGTGAATTCGGAACAATTTCGGGTGCAATGACGGTAAATTATAAAGATGAAGAAATGACATTGCAAAAAGCCGGTAATTTTCTGAAAGATACTGACAGAGAAGTGAGAAAAGAGATTTTTGAAATGATTCACGAAAGACGATTTAAAGACAACGAAAAATTAGATACTTTGCTTTCTGAACTTATTCAATTAAGACACAAAGTTGCCGAAAATGCCGGTTTTGATAATTACAGAGATTATATGCACTCGGCATTAAAAAGATTTGATTATACGATTGATGATTGCATTTCATTTCACAACTCAATAAAATCAAAAGTTTTACCAATTATTAATAAAATTAACGGAGAAAGAAAATCAAAACTCGGTTATGATATATTAAAACCTTATGATACTTCCGTAGATATTGATTTAAAACCCGCACTTAAGCCTTTTGAAGACGGTAATGAGCTGATTGACAAAGCAATATATGTTTTTGCAAAAGTTCGTCCTAAATATGGCGAGTATCTAAAAATTATGAAGGAAAATTCTTATCTTGATTTGAATTCTCGCAAAGGAAAATCTCCGGGAGGTTATAACTATCCTCTTTACGAAAGCAATATTCCCTTTATTTTTATGAATGCAACCGGCAACCAAAGAGATTTAGAAACAATGATGCACGAAGGCGGTCATGCAATTCACTCTTTTCTTAGCAGTGATTTGGAACTTGTAGATTTTAAAGAGCTTCCGAGCGAAGTTGCAGAACTCGCATCAATGTCTATGGAACTTATTTCTTCTGAATATTGGGATGTGTTTTATTCTGAGAATGAAGACCTTAAACGAGCTAAAAGAAACCATTTGGAAGGTGTGCTTTCTGTATTACCGTGGATAGCAACGGTTGACAAGTTTCAACATCAACTATATTTAAATCCTGACCACAATGCCGAAGACCGCAAAGAAATTTGGAATTCAATTGCTAAGGAATTCGGCAGTTCAGTTGTAGATTGGTCGGGTTATGAAAAATATTATTCAACACTTTGGCAAAGACAAATGCACATTTTTGAAGTTCCGTTTTACTATATTGAGTACGGAATTGCACAACTCGGAGCAATTGCCGTTTGGCGAAATTTTAAGAATAATCCTCAAAAAGCATTAAATGATTATGAAAATGCTCTGAAATTAGGTTATTCAGTTCCAATTCCCGAAATATACAAAACAGCAGGAATTGAATTTAATTTCAGCAAGGAATATATTTCTGAATTGATGGATTTTGTAAAAACTGAATTAAATAAACTTAAATAATCAATTTGTTTTAAACAAGTTTATATAAACACATCTATTCAATCATTTTTTTTATATTTGTAAAGAATTAATTAATAAGTTTAACATATGAAACGAATAATTTTAATATTGACCTCTGTTCTTTTTCTTTTTACTGTAGGTTGCAATATTACACAAGAATACACTTTTAATAAAGATATGTCAGGAACATCAAATATGGAGATTGATATTTCTGCATTAATAAGTTTTATGGGCAATATGGATTCTCTTGAAAATAAAAACTCTTTAGACAGTTTAGACGAATCTTTTGCAACTGTTGCCGAAGAATACAAAAAAATGGGAGCAACAAATGTAGAATACGGTTGGAAAAATAATAAAACAGTATTATTTATATCTTATGATTATAAAGATATTGAGATGTTAAACAAACTGTTATCAGCAGAAACAGGTGATTTGTTAGGTTCAAAAATATTAGGCGATTCCACCGAAAAGCCTAAATTTATCTTAAAAGGAAAATATAAACTGATATATGATGCACCGGAAGTTTCAAATGATACTTTATTTAATAATAAAGATATGGAATCAATGAAAGATTATTATAATTATAAGCTTAAGTTTAATTTTGCAACAGAAGTTAAGAAGTTGAAAAGCGAAAAAGCAGAGCTCAGTTCCGATAAAAAAAGCATTGAATTTTCAGGAAGTTTATTTGATATATTTTCAAAAGATTATACCACTGACTTTAAAGTAAAACTCAAATCAAAATGATGAAAAAAAATAGAATTTTATTTTTCAGTATAATATTATTGTTTGCAGCATGTGACCCTTTTAATAATATTATTGAAAACGATGCACCGGAAGATGCAGTTATTGAATACACGGCAGAAAATATAAAAACTCCGAATTCTGTTGATACATTGAAGATTGTAACTTGGAATATAAAGTTCGGAGGAGGCAGAATTGATTTCTTTTTCGATTGCTACGGCGACAGGGTTTTAATGACAGAAGACGAAGTTGTTGCAAATATGCAGTCTCTTGTTGAAGGAATAAAACAATTAAATCCCGATGTCATTTTTCTTCAAGAAGCAGATGTTGATTCAAAACGTTCAGCTTATGTAGATCAAATTCAATATATTTTAGATAATACTGATTTGAATTACGGAATATACGGTTCTCAATGGAAGTCAGATTTTGTTCCGAGTGACGGAATAGGACGTATGAATTCAGGGAACGCCATATTATCAAAATATGAATTAACCGAAAGCGAAAGAATACCGTTATCATTAATAGAGTCTGACCCTGCAATTGTTCAATATTTTTATTTAAGGCGTAATCTTTTAAAATCAAAAATAACCGTAAGCGGAAAAGAAATTGTTCTTTTCGGAACACACACTTCTGCTTATTCAACTGACGGAACAAAAGAGAAACAATTAAAAGAAATTAAAGCAGAAATTGAAAAAACAAATACAGAGGGTAAAAGTTTTATTCTCGGCGGTGATTTTAACAGTATTCCTCCTAATTCCGTTGTTTTTGAAAATTTTGATGATGATAAATGCGGTGAAGGTTCACAATTTGAAAGTCAAAGTTTTAAAGATGAGTTAGGTATTATGAATATCTTTTACGACGATTATAATCCTGCAATTAAAATGTCAAGATACGAAGCAAACAATTCACATTTCTTTACTTTTACATCAGATAAAGACGGTTTTTGGAACAGAAAACTTGATTATATATTCACAAATAAATACTTTTTAAGCAATACCGGAATAGTATATATGGATATAAACAGAGGCGGAATAAATACAATGCCTTTATCTGACCATGCTCCTGTTTCTGTTAAATACATTATTAATCAATAAGTTAAGAAATATGAAATTTAAAATAATTATAATTCTCAGTTTGCTTTCTTTTCAGGTGATTAATGCCCAGTCATTAAAATGGTCTGATAATACAACTAATATACTTGAACAAGGGCGAAAGGAAATGGGCCTTTTTTCTCCTTTTAAAATGGGTTTGAAAAATAATACAGAATTATCTGTTCAGCCTTTACTGTTTTTTGTAATACCGAATGCAGCAATAAAAAAACAGTGGAAAAACGGAGGAGTAAGCGTTGCAAGTGTTCATAAACTGACTTACCCTTCAATTTTGTATAATTTACTTTCAAGAGAAGGAACGGGAGGCGTTTTACCCAACACAAGCATAGTTCCTCCTATTTTTAAATTTAACAACAGTTTGCTTGTCAGTAAAATATTTAAAGAACAAACAATAACTTTAAAAGTAGGTTTTGACTTTGCACTTGCAATCGGAGATTCAGATTTTCCTGATATTGAATATCATATTGTTTACCCCAGAGTGTACTCTTTAAATAATATGTTCACGCCGCATGTCGGAATTAATTTTACAGGTATATTTTATAATAATTTTAAATACGATTACAATTTAAACAGTTTTATATTTATAAATAATAATCCGGGGTTAGTATTAGAACATAACCTTAAAATTTCTTGGTTAAAATCTGACAGATTTGCCGTTAAAGCAGGTGTAATTTATACTCACGGGAATTACCCTTTCGGGAAAGGTTCCGGAATATTCCCTGTTTTTGATATTTTGATAGGATTCAACAAAAAGTAATTTCTTAATCTAATAAAAACATAAAAAAATGAAAAAATTTAGTGTAATTATTTTAGCGGTATTATTCATGTTTATATTATCATGTAATAATGATGAAAAAGCTGCGGAAGAAGCTGCAGAAAACTTGATTGAAGGTTTAACGGAATATGCCACAAATTCAGACATTGATATTGACATCAATGAGGACGGTGATAACGGAGAAATTACAATAAGCGGTGAAGACGGCACAGAAGTTACTATTAAAAATGAAGGAAATGAAATTCCTGAAGATTTTCCGAAAGATGTATTTCTTGTAAAAGGTGAAATTGAATCAGCAGGAAGCATCAGCTCCGGAGAAGGAAATATTATTACTGTCGTAATTAATCCTGAAGCAGATTTTAAAGATGTTGTTTCTGAAATTACAAAAGAAATGAAAGCAAACGGCTGGACAAGTGCCATGAATATGAATATGGGAGGTGAAGCTCTGCAGATGTATTCGAAAGACGATAACAGTGCAACAGTTACAATAAATAAAAATGGAGAAAAAGTTGAAGTTTCCTATTTGGTTACAGTAGCTAAAAAATAATTTTATTATTTACATTTTAAATTTAGCCGGTTTTTCCGGCTTTTTTTATACTTTTGAAAAAAATATGTTCACAAAAAGTAAATGACATGATTAAACATATTGTATTCATAAAATTAAAGGGGGTTTCTGACGATGAAAAAAATGACGGATTAAATAAACTTAAAACAGCATTAGATAATCTGCCGTCACAAATTTCTGAAATAAAAAAATTTGAAACAGGAATAAATATTTCTGACGCTTCAACTGCTTCAGATTTTGTACTTATAGGAGAATTTGAATCAAAAGAAACACTGGAAGCTTATAAATCTCATCCCGAACATCAAAAAGTTCTTGAATTAATCAGCAGTTTAAAAGGCAGAACAGCTGTTGTTGATTTTGAGTTTTAATTAAAAGCTAGTTTTAGAATAAGCAAGTTTCATATTTTCTGTTTTATAAATTTGCAGTTTTGACCTCCAAAAACAAATCTCAATTTCTAACTTTAAATAGTTGCGTTATATCATTTTTTTGTACTTAGTATCTTGTAGAAATACCACATTGCAAGAATTAATAAAACAGCACCTGCTGTAAACTCTAAATATATCCCCCACTTATAACCTTTTATCAGCACTGCGAAACCGGGGTCGTCCGGACTATAGTACACAGTAACTTTTTTGCCCTTTGGATAACGTTTGACTGTTGCATCCGGGTTTTGATAAGAAAAGGATACCTTGTTTGAAATATAGCTTTTTCCGTTAACCGTGTATTCATAATAAATCCTTTCCAAATATTCTGCGACTTTTGCGGTTCTGACTAAATCCGAAGAAATAATTATGCCTTTTGTCGACGGCCAATTAACACTTTGCTTTCCAAAGGTTATTTGATTAAATCCTACGAATAGCAAGACCGCTCCCAATGTAAGTAAAAATATAGGGAATGCAATACGGGAAAGTCTGTATTTCAGATTATAACGAGAGAGCAAAAACTTCGGATTGCAGAAGATTTCAGCAACAGCCTTTATGTTTTTATTTTGAATAAGTGTTTCAACCCTATTCATGATTTCTTTCCCGTAATATTCGGCAACTTCGGAACGGATTGAACTAAGAAAAGAATCAATTTTATGCTTATTATTTAAGTCTAATTTTCCTAAATCTTGTATAATTCTGTTGTTGCTGTTTTTTATTCTGTTATTATTTGAGAATTTTCCCATAATACTATTTTACATTCATAATTTTTATACTTCTGCCTACTCATTAATATAACTTTTATTCAAATAATTTTCTGTGAATAATAAAAAAATGCTTTTGTATTTATAGCAAATAAAATCTAATTATATTATTTGATATAGAAATGCTTTTATGTCGAACTCAGGTATTATTTTGAACAAAAAAAACAGATTCTTGATATTCTGAAACCTGTTTTCTTTATTTATAAATTTGTTAGTTAGGGCTTGCTGAAAAGCTCAGATGTGCGTCTATTTTGGATTTTGTGAGAAGTAGATGTATATAAATACTTCAAATTGAATAAATTACAAAAAAGATGTGCAACTGAGCAGCAAAAATTTGGTAGTTTTATTAAAATAAGTGCAAGGGTTTCAAGATGTTTCATTCAGAAACCTTGCACTTTATCAAAAAAACACAAGCATAAAGTGTTGAATTACAACATGTTTAGCGTTTTTCAGCAAGCCCTGGTTATTATTGTTGGTAAACACCAAAGAACCAATATAAACCTCCGATAACTGCAAGTCCTGCAAGTACTGCCAAAGTAATCTTAATCCAACTCCAAGGTCTTTCTCCTTGAACTTCTCCTGTTCTGGCATTAATCATAAATCTGTAAACTTTTTCTTTATATTTATATGCACTTAACCAAATCGGCAATAAAATATGCTTAAATGTAGTATTATAATATTGCGTATTAACTGTTGAAATTCTTTGATGATCTCCTCCGATATCTCGCCTTATATCACCTCTTATTACAGGATCCATTTTTCCTTTAGCTAATGTAAAACCGTCAGGTAAACCTACTTGATAAGTTTCACTTTTAAAACCTGCAAGATATTTAGTATCGTAAGGAACAAGGTTTTGCAAGTCCCAAGGTTCTAATTTATCAACATATTTTCTCGGTAAAGTATTGCTTGCCGGAACCATCACATCATCAAAAAATCTGGATACTCTTCCGCTTACCGAAGACCACCTTGTTTTCGTAACTGTTCTTGTTTTAGTTTGACCGTCTTCATAATATGTTTCAGTTGTTTGATAGTTATCTCCTCGTTGTCCTGTATAATTTGTTTTTGTGTCAGAATCATAAGTCCAATACGGAGTATAAATTCCTGCTAAATCTTCCGTTTGTCTTGCTTGTTTTTTTAATTTATTAGGAGCAAACCAAAGTTTTTTTAACCATGTTTTATATAGTGTAAAACCTTCTTTTTTTCCAATTTTAAAAGGAAGCATAGCTTTTGGGGCAATAACCTGTGAAGTATGTGCTTCTTTTGAAACAAGCGGGCTGCCGCAAAAATCACATTCATCTGAAACAACATTCGGGTCAAAAGAAGTTTCTGCACCGCAACCGTCACATTTTACGGTAGTAACTTCAATTTTAGGAGCAGTATCAACTTGTCCGTTTATATATGACTCGAAATCAATTTCTTGTATTGCATCATTACGTGCTTCTTCGTCAATTTCAATTTCATTTAAAGCACCGCAAAATTGGCATTCCAAGCTGTCTGTTCCGGGAGCAAAGTTTAATTTCGCACCGCAATTTTTACATACAATCTCATTTTGTTTGCTTTCGCTTACTTTTTTGTTTTCCATAATAGTAATATTGTTTATATGTAAGATGTTAATATTTTATAATGTCTCAAAACAGTTTTTCTTATAAACAAGAAACCGTTATTTATACAAATATAATATAACTAAACCAAAATACAATATATATACTTTTGATTTTATTAATTTCTTGTAAAAGACAGAGGGATATAAGAAAAAAGCAGTTCTTTAAAGAACTGCTTTTTAAATTGGATTTATATTGAAATTAGTTAACAATTAATTTTGAGAAAACTCTGTTTCCGTCATAATTTATTAATATAAAATAAATACCTTCTGAAACATTTGTCAGATTAACCGTGTTTAATCCTTTGCTCAGAATCCCCTTTTCAGTAATTACCTTGCCTGAAATATCGGTAACTTTATAACTTGCTTTATTAAAATCATTATTGAAAAGTATGTTAAACATTCCGTTATTCGGATTAGGATAAATTTTAATACCGAATGATTCCGGAGTATTAATTGATGAGGCTGTAACACTTAATGCTGCAGCATCAGAAGTTACGGAGGCAGAACAAATATTTGTAATTACAACATCATAGGAACCTGCATCTGCGGTAACTACTGAATTGATTGTAAGGCTGCTTGTTAAACTTCCGGATATATTACCTCCGTCTGTTAAATTATTTCCGTCCTTTTTCCACTGATAACTTAGGTTTGTACCATCAGCAGTTACGCTAAAATTAACATTATCACCTGCATTAGCATTAACATTTACAGGTTGGGAAGTTATTGACGGAGCAACGGCAAATGACAGAACTGCAGCATCTGAAGTAACAGGGCTTCCGCAATCGGCCGTACAAATACAAGTATAAGAACCTAAATCTCCGGAAGTTACACCTGTTATGGTATAACTTGAAGAAGTAGCCCCGGAAATATCACTTCCGTCTTTTTGCCATTGGTAATTTACGTTTGTCCCCGTAACCGAAATATTAAAAGTAACATCGTTTCCGTCACATGTTTCCGTACTTTGAGGTTGCGAAACTATAGCTGCAGGATAACATGTATAAGCAATGGTTGTTGCTCCCGGTTTTAAATAACATACATCCGTATTAAAGTATTCATAAACAGCAAGTTGGTATTCGGTTGATGGATTTAGTCCGGTAATATTTACTGATGTTCCCGTTCCGTTATACACCACAAAATTACCTGTACCTATCTCGTCCCCGCTTCCGAAAACTGAATTAGCCGCATAAACATTTCCGCTTGAAGGATTTGTATCAACAGGACCTGCCTCATGAGCTAATACAATTACGGCATCACCGTTTCCTCTTGTCCAAGAGACCGTTATGTCATTCAAGTTTTGTACACTTTGTCCAAAACCTGAAGCTTGAACAGACGGAGCATTACAAGCAGGTGTACCGTCAATTTGAACATCATCAATTGCAACTCCGTACCCATATTGTCCTGTTGCTTCAAAACCAATGTAATATGTCCCGCTTAAATTTGGTAAAATAATTGTTTCTTGTGTCCAAGCGGCAATATTATTTGTATATGTTTGTAATAAATTCCATGTTCCGCCTGAAGTTGTTTTATAATACACTCTCAACTCATCTTGGTCACCAGCCCAATCAGCTTGTGTATGCCAAAAAGTCAAAGTCGCATCAGCAAGATTTGACATATCAATAGCCGGTGTTATTAATTTGCTGACATCCGGAGTCCAAGAACTTACATAAAACAGAGCATTAAATACACCTGAATGTGCAGATGCCGGATTGCCGCTATTCCCGCCGTTTTCATAAGTCCAAGAAGTTCCTTCGTACGACCAACAAGTAGGCAGCACACCTCCTTCAAAATCTTCCGTGAAAGGAAATGAACTAATAATACCGCATAATGTTGTTGCATCAGCAATTACACCGGGAGAGTAAGAAGTTCCTCCGAGGTTAGACCAAGCTTTGTAAAAATATTGTGTGGATGAATTCAGTCCGCCATGATTTAAAGAGGTACTTGTACCGTAAGCCAATACTGTTCCGCCGCCGGGTATCGCATCTCCGATATTATATGTTGTTCCGTCAACAGGTGTTCCGAATGTTCCGTCAGCAGACCATGCAACTAAAACATTTTCTGAGTTACCGTTTAGAGTCCAACTAAGATCAATTTGAGATGTTGATACAGCATTTGCTGCGAAGTTAATCGGGTCTCCGGTTAAAGTTGTTCCGAGTGTCGTAATACCTGTTGTATAAGTATTATCTGACTTATACGACCAACCTTTATAATAATATGTTGTGGCAGGGGTTAAACCTGTATGATTATATGTAGTCGGTGTAGTACCGTAAGACAAAACAACTCCTCCTCCCGGTATTACATCACCTACATTATATGTCGTTCCGTCAACGGGTGTACCGAATGTTCCGTCAGATGACCAAACAATCAATGCGGGATTATTATTTGAATTTAAATCCCAAGATAAATCTATTTGCGTAGTACTTACACCTTGTGCAACAAAATTATTAGGGGCATCAGGCTCTGAAAATCTGAAAGAATAAATTTGAGTACCCGGAGTACCTCCTGATTTTAAATATTCACCTGTATGCCAGAACGTGTAACCGTCAGGGTCTAAATAAGTTTGAGAATAATCACCGTTTCTGTTTCCTCCTGTTTGAGAACCTGCACCGGCTTGAACAACTACCTCTGCAACCGGCAATGTACCTAAAGGATCAGAAGCATAACGTCCTGCATAAGCTAAACTCATATATATATCTGTCGAATTTGCTTTTGCATAACATAAAGCAATATCTCCTGCGTTATTCATAGCAGCACTACTCATCCAATAATAATCTGTTCCCGGAGCATAAATCCCTTGTTGATATATTGACCATTGATCAGTATTTTGATCTTGCCTCAGTTCACACCAAAAGATTCCTCTTTGAGTAGGACTTATTTGTACACCCCAACTTAAAACAACTGTATTATATCCTGCCCATTGTTTCCATTGTGCTCTGTACATAAGGCAACCACCGATTCCGTCTAATTTTTGAGTTGTTCCGGGTTGAGAAATGTCATCCCAGTTAGCATCATACGAGGCATCAAAAGAAGCTGTAGGTATCGCTCCTGCAGAAGTTACCGTCATTGACGGTGTTGCTCCCCATGTAACACTTGCATTGTAAATGTTTACAGCATCAATGTTTCCGCCGCCCCAACCATCGTCAGAATATGAGAATATAGGACAAGGTGTTCCTGCTCCGGGCATTACCCCGTCGGAAGCATCTGCAGGAAGAGGTAC
Source organism: Bacteroidales bacterium (assembly GCA_021648725.1). Classification (NCBI taxonomy): domain Bacteria; kingdom Pseudomonadati; phylum Bacteroidota; class Bacteroidia; order Bacteroidales; species Bacteroidales bacterium. Next base: position 50,981 of record JAKISF010000026.1, read on the forward strand.
GAAAAAACCACTTTGCGGGGGAGAAAAAGATTGATAAATTGCTTCTGCACTTGCATCACCTGCTAACATTTTATCTCTGTTAAAAGCAAATATTTTTTGTGCATAATTTGCAGTCATATAATAACCGTCTTGCCAAGCAGAAAATTTTAAATAATCGGGAAAATCAGGAGATGAAAAAGTATATGTGTACCATGAGCCTGTAGGATCATTAGTAACGGATATTGCAATAAACATTTCGTTACTGCTTCCAAACTGACTTAAAAACCACCTGTCTGCTGCTTTATCATACAAAACAATAGGGTCTCCCGCATTTCCTGTTGAAGGAGTCCATAAATCCCCGAATGTTCCGCTTAGTAATTCTGTTCCTGTTTTATCATAAATAGCATAAGTTGTAGCATTAATCATTTGTATGTAATGATTAGGACTTGCTGCACCTGACGGATCAAAAGGTCTGAATGCAACACTCGGTTGTTGTCCTGCCCAATTTTGTATTAAACCTTTTGTTAAAGATTTTCCGAATTCTTTCTGAATAATTGAAGGATCTGAACCGTATTTCGGTCCGTCTTTTTCAACAGAATATTCAAATGTTTGAACAGGTCTGCCTTTTTTATCCGGATATTCAGAAAACGGATATGATTTATTTTCAATAATTGGGTGCTCGGCAACAATATCTCTTAAAGGTTTAGTGATGTTAAATTCCGAACAACGAATAACATGAGTTTCTTTATCCCAAGTTATGCTCATCATATTGTTGTTCTTTACCTTCTGGGAAAATCCGAAGTTTATGAACAGCAACATAATACCGGTAAAAAGTAAATTTCGCTTCATAATACGATAGAAATTAAATTATGTTAAATAAAACTAAGATGATTCTGTTATAAAATGGTTGCACAGTTTTAGTTTACCTTACCGCAAATCTTTTTTTTGAATAACTTCCGGCAGTAATTTATATTTGCACAAATTTAATATTATAAACGCATTAACTATTTATTAAAATGAAAAGAATATTTATTTTATTTTTTGCCGTAATAATTTCATTAAATATTGCTTCGGCTCAGATTACCGAAAAGGAAGACGATTTAAAGACGGTAAGTAAAGATACAACTGACGGATGGGAGAAGGGAGGTATATTCTCTTTAATATTTGGGCAAACCGGATTCTCAACTTATTGGGCAGCAGGAGGTATAAACTCAATTTCAATAAACGGTTTAGCAGGTTTACACGCCAATTATAAAAAAGGAAACATATTTTGGGACAATACTCTTGATTTAGGATACGGAAAAAAAATTCAAGGTAAAAAAGATAATCTTGCTTACTTAAAAATTGATGATAAATTTGATTTTGCATCAAAATTAGGTGTTAAAGCAACTGATAAGATGTACTATGCAGCATTCAATGTCGTTTAGTTAAGGATTAATCATAACTGTGTAAAAATAAGAAAAATATAATAAAAAGTTCTTTGAAATTTTGCTTTTTAAAAATAGTATTTATTTTTACGGTATATATAGGGGGTAAGTGT
>JAKISF010000027.1 GCA_021648725.1 Bacteroidales bacterium
CACTTACCCCCTATATATACCGTAAAAATAAATACTATTTTTAAAAAGCAAAATTTCAAAGAACTTTTTATTATATTTTTCTTATTTTTACACAGTTATGATTAATCCTTAACTAAACGACATTGAAACGACATTGATAAATGTATTGAAATTTTGCTTGTATGTGAGATTTATTATGTTTGAAATGTATAGTTTATTTGTGCTTAGTTTTTCTGCAATTTTATTTACGGTAATATCATTGTTAAGAAATATTTTATCTTCTTCCATTAATTTTAACAGTCCTGTTGAAAGCGTGTGTCTTTGTTCAATTGTAATTAAAGAACTTTCAGATTTTAATTTTTGTTCGGTTTCATTTGTTTTAGAAATATTATCAATTATTGCTTCATGTTCAAACATTGTATCGGTTAACTTTTGCTCGGTCTCCATTAAAGCTAAGTTTTTGTGTACCAAGACTTTATATGCCTGGTTTTGTTTTTGTTTTTGAATAAAAATAATAATTAAAAATAAAAAGATTATAAAAAATCCTCCGCTTAGAATGTAAAGAAGATTTCTTTGTTTTGATATTCTTACCTTATTCAACCTTATTTTCTTATCTTTTTTTTCAGTTTCATAATTAATTTTCAACTGATTAATCATTCTTGTATTTTCTGTGTTGTAAATACTGTCTTTTAGTTCAGTATATTTTTTATAATAAAGAAGTGCATTTTTATGAATTCCTCTTTTTTCATATAATTCTGAAATTTTAAGAAAATCATCTTGTATATGGTCTAAAGAACCGACTTTTTTTGCATGTTTTATACTTTTAAAGAAATAAATTATTGATTTATCGTAATCAGACATTTTTTCAAATATTTCTCCAAGATTATTATAAACCTCAGCTAAGCCGAAATTATCACCGGATTTTATAAATATTTTTTCCGCGGCAAACAAATATAATGAAGCTTCTTTTGTGTTGCCCGTCAATAAATAAGTTTCTCCTATATTACTTTTACAATAAGCTGTTCCCGATTCATATTTAAGCTCTTCAAAATTATTTAAAGATTTAAAATAGTGATTAAAAGCATCTTCAAACTTTTTTTGTTTTTTATAAATGTCGCCTATATTATTTTGAAGTATTGCTATTCCTGTTTTATTTCCTGTTTTTTCATACAAATGCAGAGCATTTTGATAATATTCCAACGCATTTTCATATTCTTTTTCATTGGAATAAATTATGGCAATATTGTTTGCACTTGTTGCTTGTGCTTCAACATATCCTATTTTTTCAGCCAACATAAGCTCTTTTGTAAAGCATTCATGAGCTTTTGGGTAGTTAGATTGTTTGAAATATATCATTCCTAACTTCTCTGTTGTTTTTACAATTTCTAAAGTGTCATTAATTTCTTCAAAAATATTTAAAGATGAGTCCAGTAACGTTATTGCTTCCGAGAAATTTTCTTTAAAATAGTATATATATCCGAGAGAATAAAGGGACTTTGCCGTAAAAAAGTTGTTCTTTATCTTTTTTGAATATTTTAATGCACTTTGCGAATATTTTTTTGCAGAATCATTTTGAAAAGATGTATATGCTTCGGCAATTTTTATCAATGTATTTATATAAGCAGTATCATTTTTGTTTATTAATGATTGCTTTAAACTGTCAATATTATTGTTTTCTTGTGAGTAGGAAAACGTATAAATAACTGTAAATAATATGACTGTAGCTTTTTTCATAAAAAAGTCGGAAAAATAAACTGAACTTTAAAATTATGAAAAAACTGCAAGAAAACATAAAAACTACTTACTTTTTATAAATTTCTTTATAAATTTTCCGTATTCGGTATCAATAAGTAAAAAATAAGTGCCGGCAGGTATATTGTTGATATTAACGTGTATTCTGTTTTTGCCGGTATATATTTTTATATCAGTGAACCGATTAATAAGCCGTCCTTCAACTGAGTAAATCGAATAAGTAATGTTTGAAGTGTTTTTTGCCTGAATAAGAAAGTTTAATTCATTCCTTACCGGGTTGGGAAAAATATTTTTTATTGAAATCTTATCTGTTACAGGAGAAAGTTCGTTAATCTCGGTTGCTTCTCCGAAAGGTAAAATATTGAAATAAATTTCGGTATCTTCTCCGTCAAAATAAGGATAAAAAGCAATTACATTGTTTTTTGTTGCAATTATCTGAAAATATTCTCCTATTCCTACTGAAGATTCAAAGTTGCCGTCGTTATAATTAAATGCATCGTGGGAAACTTTATATTCCTCAAAAGTATTACCTCCGTCATAAGATAAAGCATAATAATAATCATTCATATAAACATCCGGAATTTCATAACCCCTGTTATCATGCCAGCCCATAACAAGAATTCCGTCAGGATTCACATATATTGTAGGTCGATGATGAAATCCGTAATCTCTCGGCAAATCAGTATTTACAATTTCGGGTGTTGACCATGTAGTGCCGTTATCATCGGAATAAGATAAAAGGACATCAACTTTTTTTATGTAATTTGCATCATTTGAGTTCCAACATACATAAATTCTATTTTCATAAGGGCTTGTGCTTGATGTATCTATTGCAATATATGAACTCGGATATAGCCTGTCATACATTCCGGTACTTGTTGGGTTGTCTTGTCCTACACCTTGAAAACGCGTAACATCAATGTCAGAAATAAAATGAGGTGTTGAATATGTTATACCGTTATCAACAGAAACAGAGTGCATCAGTTTTTCAAGAGGCGGTTCGGGAAAAGCCGGATAATAAGGATAAACAGCATGGGTGTTTCCTGTTTTATCAATTGCTAATGCCCCGAGTTGTGCCCAAACAGTTCCGGCAGGCGGAACTAAAACTTTATCTTCAAATAAAGTTGCACCGGAGGTTTTTTTTCTGATACCCCAAGTCTCAATGCCTGTATTGTAATTATCTGTTGTGTTAAATTCTGCAAGTGAACAATAAAGGTCGTTTGTTATCGGGTTTATTGCCATCCACTGTTTATCCGGAAAGTTTCCGGTGTTAATTCCTGTAATTCCCCCTGTAAGTTCATAGTTTAAAACACCGCTTGAAATAAAGTCATCTCCGTTTTCGGGTCTTATCCATGTTGCTCCTTTATCGGTTGACTTTGCATATGTTAAATAAACATCAACATATATTTCATCTGCCGAAATTACTCTTACAATTGTGTATATCCACGATATATAAATGTTGCCGAGGTTATCAAAAACAATAAAAGGATCTCCGCCTCCGCTTAATGCTTCATTAGCCTGAATGTTTCGCGGAATAAAATCAATATTTGCTTCATTCCATGTTTCTCCGAAATCAATTGTATAGAAAAGTTTGAAAATTAAAGGCATTGAAGAATTACCTGCATCAAGGTTCATCCAAGAAATTATAATATTACTTGTATCAACAGGATTTATTGCTGAATGAAGTTCTATGTCGGCAATATTATCATTGGTTAATTGTGTTGAATTTCCTTTAATTGAATTTGTTTGCTTCGCATAAATTAATTCCTTATTATTTAAAATATTATCAATTGTTTTTTGAGAAATATAAATCTTTTTATCAACAATATTATTAATATTCTTTTGAGACCGAACATTATTAAAAAAGAATAATTGAATTATCAGTAATAAACTAATTTTATGCTTCATAGTTTGCTTTATAAAACAAAACCTCCGACAGGATTTTAAATCTCTGCCGGGGTTTATTTATTTAATTATTAACAGTTATTAATATTTATTTCAAAATAATTTTTTCCGTTAAAACTTTGTTATTTTTAATAATATTAATAAAGTATAAACCTTTACTGTTGTTTGACAAATCAATTTCAAATAATCTATTTGGCTGTTTTGACGCATATATTTGTTTCCCTGAAATATCAAATATTGTTATTAACAAAGGTTCGTCAGAATTAACATTTAAAATCCCTGTTGTGGGGTTGGGGTATAGTTTGATGTTATTTTCAGTTAAATTCTCAATTCCTACGGTCATTGCAACATTAACCGGTAAGTTTGCCCCTGCAACCGTAAAAGATCCGGCATAATCAGAATATCCTGTTGCCGTAATATTATAATTATAGTTTCCGTCATATAAATTAATAGTTGCAATACCGCTTGCATTTGTGGTTATCGGAGATTCTCCCGTTACGGTAATTTCAGCACTGCTGACGGGGTTACTTCCTTCAGTAACCGTAAATGTAACAGTATAAGCAGAAAGCTCTGTCATTGTAACATCAACAGGCAGGTTTGCTCCGCTGACGTTGAATGAACTTGAATAATCGGCATAACCTGTTGCCGTAACATCAAAACTATAATTTCCGTCGTATAAATCAATAGTTGCAACACCGCTTGAATTTGTTGTTACGGGAGAATAGCCCGAAACTGTTACCTGTGCTCCGTTTATAGGATTTGTTCCGTCTGTAACGGTAAATGTAACAGTATATGCATTTCCGCAACCACCGCCGGCATTAATATAATTTATTTTTGTAACCGTAACCGGACTGTTACTGAAACTATTATTAGTTGCAATCATTTGTATTGAATAACAACCTGCCTGATAAAAAGTTATTTGAGGATCTTCGTCCGTATTGCTTGTAAAGTTTGTAAAGCCCCAATGAGTGCCGTTAACTCCGGGAGAAACAGCCCAAGTGTATGTTGTTCCGCCGGAGGCATCGGGAACAGTTGAATTTGTGAAGTTTACTGCTCCGCTTAAGTTTGGATTTGTATTATCAGCAGTAAAATCAGCAACTAATTGAGGAGCAGCAGAAATGTCCATATAATCTGTTTTTGTTGCAGATGCTGAATTAGGTGCAAAATTATTATTATTAGTTGTTAAAGTTACCGTATATAAGCCGGGAGTATTAAAGCTAACCTGCGGGTGTGCGGATGTAGCATCAGTTCCGCCTTCAAATGTTACTGTATTAGGCGAAAATTCCCATAAAAAAGTTGACCCTTGATTTAACGGCTCGGATAAATTTGTATATTGAAAAATATCATCGGTATTGCCGGTTTGTGAATTTACGGTAAAATCTGTTGTAATTTGGGTAAGGTTTTCTCTGTACCATTTTGCGTTATAAGATTGATCAGAATTTGTTGTATTATGTATGAAAGTCATAACAGGACCTTTAACACCTTCAACAAACCAAAAATACGAACTTTCATTAATAATTGTTTCGTCAAAGAGCATTCCGAAAGCATAAGTTTTTATAGAAAAACTCTCAGTTAAATGTACCCTTAGAGCATTAGCATAAACTTTATGAGGTAAAAATAATTTTCCGTAACCATCGCATTCAAAGTGATAATTTCCGTTGTCAACACTCAGGCTGTCAACACCGCTACCTTCAGTTGCATTACCGGAAGCAAAGTAAGATAAAGTCATGTTATCCAGGTAAGTAAAAGGATATGGATATTGGCTAAAAGATTGTGGTATCCAATTGTCAACTTCTTTATATATTAACCACATATCAATACTATTATTAGTATCATAAACATACCAACCTGAACGATTCCATTCTGTTCCGCCGTTATTATCAAAATAAAAGTATCCGTTTGTTTGACTATTTAGACGTTCTGCTAAATCTACACTCGGCATTTCTGTTGCATGTGGTAAACCCGCAGGGTCAATATACTCATAAGTTTCTGTTGTCCCGTCTTCTGTAAGTGCTGAGAAATCCCAAGTAATATTTTCTCCTGCCGATCCTACATCAAAAGTTTGATCAACGTCAAATAATTTTTGATATGTGATATTGTCTCCTAAAATATAAACATTATTATCTGTTATCGTAATTTGCGAATTTGCAACTACAACAAATAAACTTGCAAAAAAAAGTAAAGAAAGTTTTTTCATAATTAAATGATTTATTTTGTTAAAATTTGAAAAGTAAAGATAATTGCTTGTACGGTTAAAAGCAATATTTTGTTGTGTAAATTTCGAAATTTACACATGTAAGGGTTTGTATTATTCGGATAGTCAGGATTTTGTCGGTAGCGGTTAAATAAAACATTATCAAAAATGAATAATATAAAACCTTTTTGAAGTTGCAATTTTATTTTGTATCTTTGTAGAGTGTGTAGTCTTTATTAACTGAAATTTCAGATGTATGAAAAAATATATAATAATTGTACTTATATTAATTGCCGGAATTTCTTCTGAAAGTCAGGTTTTGTCGGTTTCAGACGGTGTTTCATTTAGTGTTCAGGGGTCTGTTACATTGACTCTTTCGGACGGAACTGATTTTATTAACGATTCACAAAACACAAGTTTAAACGGTAATATAGAATTTATAGGTTCGGGAGAGCAAATTATTTCGGGAACAGTTCCTTTAAATATTTCTAATATGTATATTGATAACAGTGGTTTGCTGTTAGAAAATGATGTTTTTGTTTCCTCTGAACTTAATATGCAAAACGGAATAATTAACTTACAGTCAAATAACTTAACCGTAGGGAATAGTGCCGTAATTTCAGGGAACTATTCCGATAATTGTATGGTTGTAAGTGATGCTTCCGGAGTTTTTATAAGAAATGTTTCCGGAAACGGGACTTATTTGTTTCCTGTCGGAGATATTTTCGGAACACCGGATTATAGTCCTGCTGAAGTTGATATGTTAAGCGGTAATTATACCGATGCGGATATAAGAGTTTCGGTTTTTAATGAAAAACATTCTCAAAACAACAGTACCGTAAATTATTTGAACAGATATTGGCAAGTTTCGGCAACCGGAATTACAAACCCCGATTTTGACATTACTTTAGATTATGTGCCGGGAGATGTTGCAGGTAATGAAGCCGAAATTTTCGGAGCACTTTACACAACCGACTGGTTATTGTTAAATCAAGTGTCAAACAGTCAAATAACTGCAAATATTAATAAATTTGGTGATTTTACGGGAGGAGAACAGTATGCCTTTTCGGGAATTAACGAACTTTTAAATAATGAAATTACTGTTGTCGGATTAGAAGACGGCTTCAGAATAAATTTAAAACACGGTATTGAAATTTTACAGATGAATGTTTTTAATGTTCTCGGACAAGAAGTTTATCAACAAAAAGAGGTTTCAACAAATATTGTCAGTTTTAACAGAGCAGTAAAAACCGGAATTTACTTTATAAGGCTGTTAACAAATAAGGGGATTGTATCTAAAAAGGTTTTGATTCATTAGAGGTAAGAAATAATATACTTTAGTCGCAGGCAGCTTTTTAGTTGCCCGCTTTTTGCATCATTAATTCTTCAATTTCATTCGGTTCAATCGGCTCGTTTGCAAGCAAATCAACCGGTTCATTGTCCGTAATTAAAATGTCGTTTTCTAAGCGAATTCCGAAACCTTCTTCTTCAATATAAATTCCGGGTTCGCAACTTAAAACCATTCCCGGTTTAAAAATTGTATCTTTTGAGCCGACATCGTGAACGTCTAATCCCATAAAATGAGAAGTTCCGTGCATGAAATATTTCATTCTTACGGTATCTTTCTTATCTTTATTTTTAATGTCTTTTTCGTTTGCTAAATTCAGACTAACTAACTCTTCTTCAATATATTTATTTACAATTTCATTTAGTTTGTTAATTGTTGTTCCTTGAACCATAAGTTTTGTTGCTTTTCTCATTACTCGTAACACAGCCTCATAAACTTCTTGTTGGCGTTTGCTGAATTTTCCGTTAACGGGAACCGTTCTGGTTGTATCAGCCGAATAGTTCGCATATTCAGCACCGAAGTCCATTAAAATCAAATCACCGTCTTTACAAATTTTATCATTTGAAACATAGTGTAAAACACAATTGTTTTTTCCGGAAGCAATTATCGGTTCATAAGCATGCCCGTTTGCACCTTTTTTAATAAATTCTTTTGTAATTTCTGCCTCAATTTCATATTCTTTGATTCCGGGTTTAATCATTTTTAACACTTTAAGAAATGCATTTGAAGTAATATCACATGCCTTTTGCATTAACTCAATTTCTTCGGGTTCTTTTTGAAGTCTTAGTCGGGTTAAAACAGGAGCAAGCCGTTTAAATGAATGTAAGGGGTATTTACTTTTTAATTCTTTTATAAAACGAATATCTTTATACGGTACGGGTGTGTCAAATTTCGAATATTCATTATTATTAAGAAAAATTACATTTATACCGAGCAATAAATCTTTAAGGAAATCTTCAAATTCTGAAATGAATCTCACATTTTTAATTCCTGAAATTTTACCTGCTTCTTTTTTTGTCAATTTATGCCCTTCCCAAATTTCAAGATTCTTACTTGCTTTAATTATAAACAGAACTTCTTTATCTCCTTTCTTTTTTGCGAAAGGATTAATTATTAAAATAGATTTTTCTTGTTCAATACCGGTTAAATAAAAAAAATCGGAATTTTGTCTGTACTTAAAAAACTGGTCTCCGTTTCGAGGCATTTGGTCATTCGAATTAATAATTACAATTCCTTCATCTGTAATTTTATCAATAAGTTTTTTCCTGTTTTTAATAAAAAGCTTATTTGGAATTTGAGAGTATCGCATAATTTAGAATGAATATGAATAATAAAACTAATGTTTTGAAACATAAACAGAAGATGAAAACATCTGTATTTTTGTATGTTTTTACAAAAGTATTCAAATTAAATTTATAAATTATTATTCTATGAGCAATTTTATAAAATCTTCCGTAGGGAAGAAACTAATTTTAAGCTTATCAGGACTGTTTTTAATTATGTTCCTGTTGGTACATTTAACTGCAAATTTATTTTTGCTCGGAGGTTCCGAACCTTTTAATGCCGTTACACATTTTATGGACACAAATCCGATAATTCAAATTATGCAACCTGTACTTGCTCTCGGATTTTTTATTCATATTTTATACAGTGTGATTATACAAATCCAAAACTGGAAAGCAACACCTGTTAAATATAACAAAGTGAATCAAAAAGAAAGCAGCAAATGGTCTTCAAGAAATATGATTTGGTTGGGCTTATTTATTTTTGCTTTTTTGACAATTCATATTTGGAATTACTTTTATGTAATGAAATTTGAGGCAGAAACAATGGCTGTAACTTCAGAAGGAATTCATAATGCATATCAGCTGGTTGCAAATTTATTTACCGATGCTTCTTACGGTTATATTTATTCCGGCATTTATATTATCGGGTTTATTGCTTTAGGACTACATCTGAACCATGCATTTTGGTCAGCTTTTCAAACAATAGGTTGGAGTAATGATATTTGGAGAAAACGGTTAAGTTTTATCGGAAGTTTATATTCGGTATTAATTGCCGTAGGTTTTTCAATAATACCGTTATATTTTCTTTTTATAAAATAATTTTATTCAATACAGAATATTAAATTATCATTATTATGACAAAATTAAATTCAAAAATTCCGGAAGGAAAACTCAAAGATAAATGGAGCAATTATAAAGCTCATCAAAATTTAGTAAATCCTGCAAATAAACGTAATCTTGATATTATTGTCGTAGGAACAGGGCTTGCAGGCGGAGCAGCAGCAGCAAGTTTGGCAGAACTTGGCTTTAAAGTTAAAAATTTCTGTTATCAGGACAGTCCGAGACGTGCACACAGCATTGCAGCACAAGGCGGAATAAATGCGGCAAAAAACTATCCGAATGACGGAGATACAGTTTACAGACTTTTTTACGATACAATTAAAGGCGGTGATTACAGAGCCAGAGAAGCAAATGTATATCGTTTGGCAGAGGTCAGTAACGCAATTATTGACCAAGGTGTAGCACAAGGAATTCCTTTTGCAAGAGAATACGGCGGTCTGTTAGATAACCGTTCTTTCGGAGGGGCATTAGTTTCCAGAACCTTTTATGCAAGAGGGCAAACCGGACAACAATTATTGCTCGGTGCTTACAGTGCATTAAGTCGCCAAATAGGTTTGGGAAATGTTACAATGTACAACAGAACCGAACTTATGGACATTGTTATTGTTGACGGAAAAGCAAGAGGAATTGTAACAAGAAATTTAATAACAGGAAAGATTGAAAGTCACTTCGGACATGCTGTTGTTTTAGCAACAGGAGGATATGGAAATGCTTTCTTTTTATCAACAAATGCGATGGGGTCAAACGGAAGTGCTGTATGGAAAGCATATAAAAAAGGTGCATTCTTTGCAAATGCTTCATTTGTTCAAATTCATCCTACTGCAATTCCGCAACACGGAGACTTTCAATCAAAATTAACATTGATGAGTGAAAGTTTAAGAAATGACGGAAGAATTTGGGTTCCTAAAAAGAAAGAAGATGCAGAAGCAATTCGAGAAGGAAGATTAAAAGCAGAAAATTTACCTGAGGAAGACAGGGATTTCTTTTTGGAAAGACGTTATCCTGCATTCGGAAACTTAGTTCCGCGTGATGTTGCGGCAAGAGCTGCAAAAGAGCGAACAGATAAAGGTTTCGGGATTGAAAATAATACAACAAAAGAAGGTGTTTTCTTGGATTTCAAATATGCAATAAAACGCTTAGGAAAAGACCTTATAGAAGAAAGATACGGAAACTTATTCCAAATGTATGAAAAAATAACGGCAGATAATCCGTACAAAACTCCTATGAAAATATTTCCTGCAATTCACTATACAATGGGCGGTATTTGGGTTGATTATGAACTTCAAACAACTGTTCCCGGATTATTTGTTGCAGGAGAAGCAAACTTCTCGGATCACGGAGCAAACAGACTCGGAGCATCAGCATTAATGCAAGGTTTAGCTGACGGTTATTTTGTTCTTCCCTATACAATACAAAATTATTTGGCTTATGAAATCGGAACAGAAAGAATGGTTCCTTCAGAACATGATGAGTTTAAAAAAGCTGAAAAAGATGTTGAAACATTAATTGACAAATTAATGGATATCAAAGGAACAAAATCTGTTGATTATTTCCATAAAAAACTCGGAAAAGTGATGTGGAATAATGTAGGAATGGAGAGAAACGAAAAAGACTTAAAAGATGCAATCAATAAAATTAAAGAAATTAAAAAAGAATTTTGGTCTGATTTAAAAATTCCGGGAGAGAAAAATGCTTTAAACGTTGAACTTGAAAAAGCAAACAGAGTTGCCGATTTTCTTGAAATAGGAGAATTAATGGCTCGCGATGCTTTAAATCGTGATGAATCAAGCGGCGGTCATTTCCGTTCCGAACATATCACCGAAGACGGTGAAGCAAAAAGAAACGATAAAGATTTTATGTATGTTGCAGCATGGGAGTACAAGGGGGACGATGTTGATCCTGAATTACATAAAGAACCTTTGCATTATGAAGAAATTGAAGTAAAAACGCGTAATTATAAAACTGCATAAATCAGACAATTAAAAATAAAAATTATGGCTTCAAAAAATATAAATATAAACTTAAAAGTTTGGCGTCAAAAAGATGCTAAATCAAAGGGCGGTTTTGAAAAGTACCGACTTGAAAATATATCTGTTGACAGTTCATTTCTTGAAATGATAGATGTTCTTAATGAGAAACTGGTTAATGAGGATAAAGAACCGGTTGCATTTGATCACGATTGCAGAGAGGGAATTTGCGGAATGTGCAGCCTGTTTATTAACGGAAGAGCTCACGGACCGGACAGTTTAATTACAACATGTCAACTTCATATGAGAACCTTTAAAGATAATGAAACAATAATTATTGAACCGTGGAGATCCGGCGGCTTTCCTGTAATCAAAGATTTGATGGTTGACAGAACTGCATTTGAAAAAATAATGCAAGCCGGCGGTTTTATTTCAGTTAATACCGGCGGTGTTCCTGATGCAAATGCAATACCCATTGCTAAAGCTGCCGCAGAAGAAGCAATGGATGCGGCTTCATGTGTAGGTTGCGGAGCATGTGTTGCAACTTGTAAAAATTCGTCTGCAATGCTATTTGTTTCTGCTAAAGTTTCTCAATTAGCATTATTACCGCAAGGCAAAATAGAAGCATCCAAAAGAGCAAAAAATATGGTTGCCGTTATGGATGAAATGGGTTTCGGAAATTGCTCAAATACAGGTGCTTGCGAAATGGAATGTCCGAAAGGAATATCATTGGCACATATTGCAAGATTAAACAGAGAATTTCTTATTGCAAATATTAAAAGTTGATAGGTTATAATTAAAAAAGTTAAGCAGTCATATTTTTTGACTGCTTTTTTGTATCTTTATATTTCATAAAAACTACAAGAAATGAAGAATGTATTTTTTTTAGCAGTTGTTTTGTGCTTGTTCTCATGTTCTGATACATATCGAGATTTTCAATCAATAAAAGATATGAAATGGTACAGAGCAGATAAAAAAACATTTGAAGTTGACATAAAAGAAACCGGAAATTATGATTTATTTTTCGCGATGAGGTATTCAACCGGCTATCCGTTTAAACAAATTAAAATTAAAGTAACACAAAAATCTCCAAACGGAGAAGAGTTTTATAAAAATGCAGAAATTGCCGTTGCAAATGATAAAGATGAGTATATCGGTGATATTACCGGTCAACTGTGGGATATTGAAAAACTAATTTCAAAGAAAACTTTATTAGAAAAAGGGAAATATGTATTTGAAATCAGTCATACAATGAACAGCAATCCCGTAGTTTTAGTAATTGACATAGGACTTATTGTAAGACAAACTAAATGAAAGCATCAAGAAGTACTGTGATATTTCTTCCTGAGGTGTCTGTCAACCTTTTGAAGAAGTTCTTCTTGGGTGTAAGGTTTTGTAATATAGTCATCCATGCCGCAAAAGTAAAAAGTTTTTAATTCGCATAGCATTGCAGTTGCAGTTTGTGCAATAATAGGAACATTTTTCCGAAAATATCTTATTTCTTTGGTTGCGTCTATGCCGCCTTTTCCGGGTAATTTAATATCCATTAAAATTAAATCAATATCAGAATTGTTTTTTGCATAATTAACAGCTTCAAACCCGTTTTTTGCAAATAATATTTTTGCTCCGGTTAACGAAAGATATTCAGACAATAATTTAGAACTGAAAACATCGTCTTCAACAATTAATATTGTTTTATTTCGAAACCGGTCTTTAAACATGGAAATTAAAGAGATTAATATAGTTAAATGCCCTCTAACAATAAATGCAGGTCTATATCAAGACCTTGTGCAATTACAGCAAGAGAAGATATTTTAAAGTCATACTCTCCTCTTTCTGTTCTGCCGATTTTTCCGGGGTCAACATTTAACTTGAATGCTAAATCAGCTTGGGTCATATTTTTTGATTTTCGAACCTTTCTGATGTTTTCTCCGATAGATTTTAATAATTCTTTTTTGCTGCTATCATTTAAACTCATGAATATATTTAGGTTAGAGCTATTATGAATAAAATGAAATAAGTCGCTTCTTTTCTTTATTACAAATATATGTAATTCGAAGGAATAAAAAAAGGGCATGTATGCCTTATATTATTTAGAAGACAGGGAAATACAGTTAGTTGTGAGAAATTTGATATAAAGTATTTGTTTGAAAAATATATGTATTTTTGAATTTATATTTGTTATTTTATTGTTGCTCAACAAATAAATTTTAAATCTTATATTTTAATTCTTTCAAAAGTTAGTCTTATTTATTGTTAAAAGAAGAAAAATAAATTAAATATAAAAAACACTTTTTTTAAAAAAGAAGGCGAATGTCCGACATATTATTGAAATATTATTAAATTTACTGCTAAAAATAATAAAATATGATTAAGGTCTTAATAATAGATGATCACCCTATAACTGTTGACGGAACTAAAATTATATTAACCGGTCATTTCAAAAGTTCAATAACAATAAAAACTGCGGAAACAAAAAGTTCAACCCTAAGTATGCTTAACGAGAAATTTGATTTAGTTATTTCAGATGTAATGATTCCGAATAATGAATTTGAAAAAGCTTATGAGTTTAACGGAATTGATTTAGCATCATATATTAAAAGGACACATCCTGATACTAAGCTTATTATGTTAACAATGCTGAAAGATGAAAGAATGTTGAAAAAACTTATTGATATAGGCGTAAACTCAATAGTTTTAAAATCAATGGATGAAGATATTTTGATTAAAGCAGTTAAGAGTGTTATGAACGGGAATAATTTTTTTGAAAAGCAGCTCCAAAGCTTATTGGTTTCAAAAAAAGCTGAAAAGAAAAATGTACCGCATAATATTATCTTATCTCCTTATGAAGAACAAGTTTTAAAATATACTGCGCATGGTTTAAAAGAAAAAGAAATTGCGTTAAAAATTGGAAAAAGTACACGAACGGTTGAACGGCACATTAAAACTTTAAAGTTGAAATTTGAAGCGAGTAACAAGGAGAACTTGGTGTTTAAAGCTACAAAAATAGGATTATTATAAAGTAGTACTATGATACAAAAGAATAAAATAATTATTTATTTGTTGTGTATATTGTTACTCACTTGTGCTGTATCTTTCGGACAAAATAATATCTCATTTGAAGATGATTATAAATTAAATGTCAAAAAAAAGATTAAGGTTGACGATTTTCAAGCACTTAATGATTATACCTCTGATTTTAAAAATAGGCTTGATAATTTTAATGAACTAAAAAAATATAATGCCTTGTTTTTAGCTCTTTCACAAGTAAATTTGAATCAAATAAATTATGCCGAAAAATCTCTTGATTCTTTATTGCAAGTAACTAATAATGAAAAATATAATAATTTGATTAAAGGTATTTACGGCATTTCAAAATATAGGCAAGGAGATTTTGAAAGTTGTTTAGAATATTTAGGAAAGCCAATTGATTATCTGAGTGTTATTAAAGACAAAAATGATTTTGATAATTACTTTCTTGCTTTATTTTTGAGGTTTTTAGGCAGAACATATTCTGAAACAGGTATTTCCCTGCAGGCTATTTCAATGTTGCAAAAATCAAATCAAATATTTGAAAACTTGGGCTTTATTGAAAATACATATATTAACTACAAGTTCATCGGCAGAGCATATATACAAAGCGATATAAATAACGACAGTTTAAAAGTTTTTGCACTATACAACTATAACTTTGCTTTACAAGGATTTAAGAAATATAATATGAGAGATGAAATCCCATGGATTTACACAATAATAGCCGACTACTATTTGGCGGAAAAAAATTATAAGCAAGCAAAACTTTATCAAGATTCGGCATATAATATGTTAAAAGAAGATGAAATATTGTTGAGAGGCTTATCTCATAATAATTTCGGCAAGATATATGAAATTAAGAATGATTTTGTTAACGCAAAGAAGTATTATTTAAAAGCAATAAAAGATTACGAATTAATTAACAACAACACAAACAGAGCAGTTACATATTATAATTTATCCGGCCTTTTTTTAAAGAAAAAATTATTTAATCAAGCTTCTGCTTATGCAGACTCATCTATACTGTACTCTGTTAAATCTCAAAACCTTGATAAAACCGGCAAGGTATATTTATTAATTTCGGATATCTATAAAGAAAAACTTGATTATAAAAATGCGTATTATTATTTTTATAAATCACATCAATTATCTCATCAACTTTCAGAACAACAAAGCAAGGATATCGCGTTTTCTTACAGAGCAATTTATAAAACAAAGCAAAAGGAAAAAGAAAACTTAAAACTGAAAAGCGAATCAGAATTAAAAGATTTAAAAATGTACAGTTATAGGGTTTATGCTTTAATTTTTATTGCTTTTTTAACACTTTTGTTCGTGTCAATTTTTTTCAGAATAAAGAGAACGAAACAAATAAATGCTGCTATATTCAGGCTAAAGGGACAAGAAGATGAAAAACAAAGGTTATCGCGAGAATTACATGACGGAATAGGCAGCAACTTAAAAGGTATTGCATTAAAGATTAACCATTTGGCTGAAAATAATAATCTAGAAAACAATGTTTCGGAAGTAGTAAAAAATATTACTGACGTAAATGATGAGTTAAGAAGAATTTCGCATGACTTGGCTTTACCGTTCAAACAATCTCTTGATGAAAATATTCGAAGATTGATTAAAAGAATAACAGCACATAATGAAATTTCTGTTTTTTACAACTCGTTTCCTGCAAGCGGCTGGGAAACTGTAGATTACAAAATTTCATTTGAGTTATACAGAATTGTTCAGGAAGCAATAAATAACATTATTGAACATTCTGATTCTGAAAGTGCCGAAATTCAGTTGACAAGAAGCAAAGATGAAATTTTGTTGACAATTTCTGACAACGGAAAAGGTTTTGACATTGAGAAAAAACAAGTTTCAGGAATCGGTATGATTAATATACACTCAAGAGTTAAAGTGTTGAACGGAAAAATTTCAATTACATCTGAACCTGACGGCGGAACTTTTATTGAAATATCAATTCCGAGATAAAAACGAGAGAACTTATTTTTTCTTTTGTGTTTTCTTCTTCTTTGTTACGTTTTTTTTCGGCAATGCCTTAGCCGGTTTTTGGCTTCCGGCTATAGCCAAATACTCTTTTTTTGTTTTTTCAATTGCAGCAAAAATAGGTTTTGCCTTTTCAATCATTACGGGTTTGTTCAACTCTTTGTATAAGTTCTGAATTTTTTCTTCGTATTCCTTAATTTTGCTTAAGATTCTCTTCGGCTCTACGGGAATAATTTGTTCGTATGCCTCTTCAACTCTTATTTGAAAATCACTTAATACATTCATGTAATTAATAAATGCGTCATAAGGCGAACTGAACGGATTGAAATAATCATGCACAATTCCGTCGGAAAGAATTTTTGTACTCATATAGTAAAAGTGGTCACTTGCCTGCAAATATCTCCATGCTTTTTTCAATTCGGGTTTTTTAATAAGCTTCATTTTCTCTGAAAGTGAGTACAATTTGTCAAATGCTTCTTTTTGCATTTCGTTTCCGAGCCATGCGGTTAAATCTCTTTCTTCGTCAGCCCACGAAATTGCATGAGGAACATTCATTGATGCAACCGGTTCATGTTTTTTTACAATTTCTGACGGTGTTGCAAACTTAAATTTTGTTTGTTTAAATATTTCTTGCGGAAAAGTTTGTAAAAAACCGAAAATTCCTGTGTGAGATTTTTGATGTTCTCCGAAAGTTTCATAATCCATAAATAAATTTACAACCTCTTGCTTGTTGTCTAAATCTGCAATCCAAGAAGCATATTTTTCAGCAGTTAAAGGATATTCGTCCCATGATTTATTTGAAAACCTGAAAGCAATATCGTCACTTAATTTATAATTTTTTAATATTAATTTCAATTCGGGTTTAATAACATTATAATACAAAACATTGGGGCTTTTCCAACCTAAAATGTGTTTTGCTCCTTCTGTAATCATTGCCTCAAACCCCATTTCAGAAATTGTTTCGCCTATTAAATTATCGTAGATTAGTTCTGTATTTCTGAATATTTTCGGCATTTGTCCGAAATGCTTTTTAATTGTCTGAATGTGTTCTGTTACTTGCGATTTAAATTCTTCTTTATCAAACATTGAAATTAAAGAATGTGAATATGTTTCTGCCAAAAACTCAACCTGCTTTGTTCTTGCAAGTTCTTTAAAACTTTCTAAAACTTCGGGTGCATATTCTTGAAACTGCTCTAATGCAAGTCCCGTAATCGAAAAACTGACTTTAAATTTGTTTTTATATTTTCTAATTAAATCTAATAGTATCTTGTTGGTATACAGGTAACTGTCATAAGCAATTCTTTGCATATGCGTTTTGTTTTCAAAATCATCAAAATAATGACGGTCTTCTCCGATATTAAAAAAACGGTATCTTTTTAATCTGTATGGTTGGTGAACCTGAAAGTATAAGCAAATGTGTTGCATATTTTAGTTAATTTAGATTTTTTTGTAAGGTGTTAATAATGAGTCATAAATTCCCTTTACTTCTTTTGCCGGTTTATCCCATTTCATCTTTTCAACCTCGTTTTTAGACTGTTTTATGAACATTTTAGATAAACCGTTATATTTTATAAGTCCGTATATTGCATCTGCTAAAGCATCTTCATCCCAATAGTCAATTTTTACGGCATTTTGTATAACTTCCGCAACACCCGATTGTTTAGAAATTATTACGGGAACATTTGACCGCATAGCTTCTAAAGGCGAAATTCCGAATGGTTCCGAAACAGAGGGCATAACATATACATCGCTTATTGCAAACATCTTAGTTACGTCATCGCCTTTCAGGAAGTCGGTAAAATGAAATTTATCTGCAATTCCTTGCTCTGCTACATATTTTATCATTTGTCTGAACATATCACCGTTTCCTGCCATTACAAATCTTACGTTATATGTTTTATCTAATACTTTTTTTGCGGCATTTACAAAATATGCAGGACCTTTTTGATATGTTATTCTTCCTAAGAATGTTACAAGTTTTTCCTTTACATTTTTTTTGTAAGTTATTTTTTCTGCTTCTTGCGGTTCAACGGCATTATAAACAGTTTGAATTTTTTGTTCATCAGCACCGTAATGTTTTATTATTGTGTTTTTAGTTAAGTTGCTGACTGTTATTATTTTGTCGGCATCTTTCATTCCTGCTTGTTCAAGTGCAAAAACTCTGGTATCAATATTTTCTGCTCCGCCTCTGTCGAATTCTGTTGCATGAACATGAATAACAAGCGGTTTTCCCGAAACTTCTTTTGCTGCAATTCCGGCTGCGTTTGCTAACCAATCATGTGCATGAATTATGTCAAAATCGTTTTCTTTTGCAATAACTGCGGCAACACGTGCGTAATTATATACTTCTTGAATAAGGTTTGGTCCGTAGGTTCCCGAAAATGAATATTTTCCGTCTTCATTAATTGATAAAGTTTCTTTGTGAGAAAAGCTAATTTCTTTTATTTCACCGTTTTTTTCATAATATAACACTCCGTCTTCATCAATTTTAATATTTTTGCCGGTCAGTTTTTTTTCTTTAATAAATCTTTCAAATTCTTCCTCCGATAAATAAGGTTGCAGTTTTGATTTTACTTCAATAAAATCGATTGTTTTGAAAGTTGATGATAGTTTTGTTTTTTTATTTTCAATATAATTTTCTTTCTCTGAAAAGGTATATAAATGTTCTTTCCAAGAATCGGTTAGTGTTTTTTTATATTGTTTGACAACAATATTGCTTGCTCCGATAAGGTTTGCAACATCCTCGTCTTCATCTCCGTATAACTTAGGAACAACAAAAATAATTTCAAGATTTTTAATAGCCGATAAACTTTTTGTTAAACCGTAACTTGCAGTTCCCAAACCACCTGAAATATGCGGCGGAAATTCCCATCCGAACATTAATACTTTCATCATTAATATTTTTAGCCGTTTAACTTACATTTATCTGTTAACATTTTGATACGAAGTAAGGCACTTATACTCGGGGCATAAGAAATTGCTCCGTTCGGTTTATGCGGCGGATTTCCGTCGTATAGTTCCGAAATTGTTCCCAACCCGTGCTCATTCATCTCATTTTCAAATTGCTTATAAATTTTTTCAACATAATCTATTCCTTCCCGGTGATATAAATTCATCCAAGCGTTACAATATTCTCCTATAAGCCAGGGATGTACAGTGCCCTGATGCCTTGCATTATTTCTTGTATTTTCACAGCCTTTATACTTACCCTTATATTTCACATTTTTAGGCGAAAGTGTTCTCAAGCCTTTTGCCGTGAGTAAATGTTTCTCAACTTTTTTAAGAACATCTTTTTTTGTTTTGTCCGAAAGAGGAGAGTAGGGCAGTGAAGCTGCAAAAATTTGGTTTGGCCTTATATCATCGTTTTGCTCACTATTATTTACAAAATCATAAAGATACTCAGCCTGTTCATTTATAAAAATGATATTGAAAAAGTGTTTTGCTTTTTGGGGCAGATTCGAAATTTCGTTTTTTAATGTTTTACTGTTATTTAAGTCTGATATTCCGGATAGAAACTGTAGTGTGTTATACCACAGTGCATTAATCTCAACAACAAATCCTGTTCTCGGAGTAACGGGTTTTCCGTCGGAATATTCGTTCATCCAAGTTGAAACGGGGTATTCTTCCGGGATGTACAATAATCCGTTGTCATGTAAAACAGCTTTATATTTACCGTCTTTAACATTTCTAAAAATTAATAATATTTTTTTACCGTATTTTTTCCAAACAGATTCGCAATCATCAGCAAAAGAAATATATTCTTGTAAAGTTCGAATTATTAATAACGGAATATCCGGTGAATACTCTTTTTTATCATATAAGAATTTTTTTAACAAGGAGTCAAATATCCTTGTGAATGTATCAGTATCATTGTTATAAAGAGTTAAACCGGGCAATGCAATCAGTGATTCTCGCATTTTTGCAGAATACCAATGAAATCCGGCAATTATACAATTATCTTTTTTTTCTTTTATTATAAATTGCTGAGCAGAATTTAACAGGTTGTTTTCAAAATTTGTTCTCGGTGTACGTTTGTTAACTTCTGAATTGAATTTTTTATTTAACCCTCTTGTTTTTGCTTCTGTTAAACCTGCAGAGAAAATTATTTCATCTCCTTTTTTTACATTAATATCAAAAAAACCTATAGTAAAAAGGTCTTCTGTGTATTCATATCCCCTTTTTTGCTCTTCTTGATACATAATGTTTTTATTCCAATCAGGTGCTGTAATAAATTTGACGTTTTTGGAAGTTTGCATATATAAAAACGGATATGTATTATACATTCTGTATTTTATTCCGTTTTGTACTTCTGTTGTTTTAATATTTACGCTCATATTTTCCCTGCTCAACTCGTGAATGTGCCTGAAAGCCAATAACGGTTGAAGTCTTAAAATTGTAGGAGAATGTGCATCTTCAATTGTATATTTTATTAATATACGTTCTTCTTCTTGTACAAGCAACAGCTCTTTTTTTAAGATTACTCCTCCGACTCTGTATGTTTTAGCCGGAATAGGTTCTGTTTCAAAAGCTGCCAAATATCTATGACCGTGCGGAAAGAATACATTGTCGGGATATTGATGTATGCTGAGTCTGAACTCTTTACCTCTTTGAACTATTGTTTCGTCTAATGTTGATAATAAAACGTGTTTGTTTCCGTTTTTAATCGGACTTACAAGCAGCCCATGGTATTTTCTTGTATTACAGCCGTTTAGGGTTGTGCTTGCATAAGAGCCGGCCCTGTTTGAACGAATAAGTTCTCTGTTCAAAGCATATTCTAAATTTACAAGTTTATCTTTCTCTATTTTTATGTATGACATCTCCCGGAATTTTGTACAAAGGAAAAAAGGTTATTATTTTTTAAGTATTAAATATAATTTAAATTTATTAAAATAAGAACGACTTATTGATAAATTTTTTTTGAATTTTCTTGTAAAGAAGAAAGACTGTTTCAAAAAAGTACGAAACAGCCTTACCTTTTTTAATATTCAATTTATTGGATAAATATATCTAACCCCCCGAACATTATTGTTTTTGAATCACTGTCGTACATATATTGATATGCTGCCCCGATATTTGCGTAAGCTGCAAATTTAGATTTGCTTAAAATTTTGTATCCGCCTCTTACTGATAGTTCTGAATTGGCAGGTTTTTTAATGCTCCAATCATAAGCCAGCCTGAATTCAGGAGAAATAAGAATTTTTCTGTCCTTAAACCCTAAATCCATCCCTATGTAACTTTCATGGTAGGTTTGATTTGTGTCGTCTAAGATGTACATTATTCCTTGACCTATGCTCATTTTAAAACCTTTTCCCGCAATAATATTAAAATCTGCAAGAGCATCTAAAAAACTTGTTGAACCGTTTTCGTTTGTATAATAGCTGTATCTAACATCCCCGGATAAAGCACCGTAATTTAAACGAACTCTCGGTAATACTGTAATATAGGAATCAGTTGTGCTCGTTGCTGTTCCTCCGTGAAGTAAAATTTCAAAAGAGGTAACGGAAGGGTTCGTTTTACTCGATGAAATTAAATTGCTCTGATATGCTCCGAATAATATTCCGGTAATGCTAAGAGCCGTATTCATACAGGTATTATCTCCTGTGTCAGGGTTTGTGTTTTTATCAGTATTTTTTGGTGTATTGCCGTCATTGTTCCCCCCGGAACTTCCGCCATCATTTGTTTTTTGTGCAAACAGGTTTCCTGTAATAAAAAGTAATATAAGTATTAAGCTTGATAGTTTTTTCATAATAATTAATTTCTGTACAGTTTATTATTCTATTTTTATTCAGCTAAATAATTTTAATTTTGTAAAAATATTAATAAATAGTGAATGAATGAATAAAAAGAAGAAAAAAATCATAATATCAATATTGGCAGGTTTTGTTGCAATAGTCGGAATTGCCGGAATATATGCTTATTCTGTATATCAAGATATTTTCAGAGCAAATGTTTCGAAAGATGTGTATTTGTTTGTCCCTACGGGTACAGATTATAATGAATTAACAGACTCTTTAATTTCAACGGGAGCAATTCAGGATATTGAATCTTTTAAGAAGACCGCATCATTAAAAAAGTATAAAAACAAAATACACCCGGGAAGATATAAATTAAATAAGGGAATGACAAATAACGGGTTAGTAAATTTACTTCGTTCAGGAAAACAATCTCCGGTTAAAGTTACTTTTAATAATGTAAGAACTGTTGAGGAACTTGCCTCAACAGTTTCAAAGCTAATTGAAGCTGACTCTTCCGAAATAACGGAACTTTTATATGATGAATTATTTATTGAAAAGTATAACTTTGATAAACAAAATATTATCGGCTTATTTATACCCAATACTTATGAGTTTTACTGGAATACATCTGCTGAGAAGTTTATTGACAGAATGTATAAAGAATACTCTAAATTTTGGACAGAAGAGAGAACCGTAAAGGCAGCCGGATTAAATTTAAGTAAGCAGGAAGTTTCTGTTTTAGCCTCAATTGTGCAGGCAGAACAAAGAGAGCATAATGATGAAAAGGCAAAAATTGCAGGTTTGTACATTAACCGAATTCGAAGAGGAATGTTGTTACAATCAGACCCGACTTTAATATTTGCATCAGGTGACTTTACAAAGAAAAGAGTATTAAATAAAGATAAAGAAATAGAATCGCCTTATAACACTTATAAATACGCAGGATTGCCTCCCGGGCCTATTAATATGCCCGAGATATCATCTTTGGATGCCGTGTTAAATTATGAAAGTCATAATTATATATTTATGTGTGCAAAGGAAGATTTTTCCGGATATCATAATTTTGCCGTAAATGGAAGACAACACGGAATAAATGCGAGGAAATATCAACAGGCATTAAATAAAAAGAAAATTTGGAAATAAAAAGTATAAAAATGAGCAATCCTAAACTAAAAATACAAATAGAGTCAGAAACGGGAGAATTAGAGGGTGTAATTCTTCATAAACCCGGAAGTGAGGTTGAAAATATGACCCCCGAGAATGCAGAAAGAGCTTTATACAGCGATATTCTTAATTTATCGGTTGCACAAAAAGAATATAGTCAATTAAGCGGAGTGTTGGAGAAAGTTACAAATGTATTTCAAGTAAAAGACCTATTGTCAGATATTTTTGAAAACCCTAATGTTAAAAATATTTTGGTTAACAGAATTACAGACAACTGCAAGGCAGGAGATATTAAAAACATTTTATTAGAGCAAACGCCAAAAAAATTAGCCGGAATTTTAATAGAAGGTGTTCCTATGCAAAAAAACAGCTTAACAAACTATTTAGATAAAAATTATTTTGAGTTAGACCCTTTACATAACTTCTTTTTTGCCAGAGATGCTTCTTCTGCCGTTAACGATTCAGTTTTGATAAATCGAATGGCAAATCCGGTAAGGAAAAGAGAATCAATAATTATGGAAGCAATTTTTGATCATCATCCTAATTTTATTGCAAGAGCTGTAAACCCGGAGCATAGCCGAATATTTAATGATAAAATTACAACTGAAGGCGGAGATATTTTAGTTGCTCGAAATGATGTTTTACTTATCGGAACCGGCGTAAGAACAACTTCGCAAGGAATAGATTATATTGCTCGAAAAGTTGAAAGCAGAGAACACCCCAGACATATTATAGTTCAAGAGTTGCCAATTACACCCGAATCGTTTATTCATTTAGATATGGTTTTTACACTTTTAGATATTGATAAATGCATGGTGTACGAACCTTTAATTCTGAAAACAAACAGATTTTTAACCTTGCACCTTATTGTTGAAAACGGAAAAATAACTTCAATTAATGAAGTTGCAAATATTCCTGCTGCACTAAATAATTTAGGAATGCCGGTTGAACCGATTCTTTGCGGCGGGAAAAACAGGCATAATCAAGAACGAGAACAGTGGCACAGCGGAGCTAATTTTTTTGCATTTGCTCCGGGTAAAATAATAGGATATGAGCGAAACAGTCATACTATTGATGCTTTAAGTGAAAAAGGATTTTCTGTTTTAAGAGCAAAAGACGTAATTTCCGGGAAAGAAAAAATTGACAATCATAAAAAAGTTGTTGTTACAATTCACGGCTCAGAACTTGCAAGAGGCGGAGGCGGAGCAAGGTGCATGACAATGCCTGTAAGAAGAAAAAGGTTATAAAAGAGAAAAGATTGAAAGAATAGTTTCTATTCCTCCAATCTCCCTGTGGTACCACCTGTATCAGATGATATTTTTAAGGATTGACTTTAAAGTCAATAAATTAATTTGCTCATTACATCAGCATAAGTGATACATAAGTGATGCAAAACGTGGAACAAACGTGGTATCATTTTTTGAACCTCTTATGCGAAATTACACTTCAACCGGTTAATATTGATAGCAAATTTACGAAAAAATATTGAAATTGATAGCATTTAAAGAAAAATATATTTCAAAATAAGCCAATTATTAAAAATATTGGCTTATTTTTGTTTTCAAATATGAGCCAATTTTTAAAATTATTGGTTGAATTTAGATTAAAATGTATAAGATTATCGAAAATAAATTGGTCGAAAAATTTAGTAAAAAAGCTTCCTTTTCAAGAGAAGAATTATTTGAATTTTTTAAATCATTTGAGCCGGATTTAAAAGAAGGCACATTTGGTTGGAGAATATATGACCTTAAAAAACGAGATATTTTAAAATCTGTAAAAAAAGGTTACTACGCAATTTCTCAAAAGCAAGAATATAAAGCATGTATTTCAAATGATATATTTAAGTTCTCAAAAAAAATGGCTGAACTATATAAAGATTTAAATTTTTGTATTTGGGAAACATCAATTTTAAATGAATTTTCACAACATCAATCAGGAAAAAATATTATACTGTTTGAAGTTGAAAAAGACTTTGTAGAATCAGTATTTTATGAGTTTAATGATTCTTTTAAAAAACACGATATATTTGTTAATCCGAGTGAGAAAGTTATAAGCCGGTACGTTGCCGGGAGTAATAATGCAGTAATTTTTAAACAGTTGATTACACGATCCCCGGTATATGAGCAAATGCATAAAAAAGTTAAAACTTATTCACCTTATCTGGAAAAAATTCTTGTTGATTTGTATTGTGAAGATAGATTGTTTTATTTTTATATAGGCTCTGAATTGCTGCATATCTATGAAAATGCAATAAAAAAATACTCAATAAATTATTCAAGGATGTTTAACTATGCAAAACGCAGAGGAAGAGAACCGGAGATAAAAGAGTATCTTAAAATAAATTTTAATCATTTAGTTAAAAACTTTATTAATGATTAGTAACAAGTGCTTTACCGAAGATTGGTTGATTTCATTTAAGAAGCAACCGGAACACAAACGAATTGACATAAACATACTTGAAAAAATGATTTATGCACTTCATTTGTTAGAACAACTGAAAATTAACGGACTTTATTTTGTATTTAAGGGAGGAACAAGTTTGTTATTACTGTTGAATAAAGGAAATAGATTTTCCATTGACATAGATATAATCTGCAAAACAGAAAGAAACAAGCTTGAAAAAATACTTGATAAAGTAATAGAAAATTCTCGCTTTAAAGCATATTCGCTCGATGAGCACAGAAGCTATAAAGAAGGAGTTCCGAAAGCTCATTATGCTTTTGAATTTGAATCTGCAACAAACAATAAATATACAGGAAGAATACTTTTGGATATTTTGATTGAAGATTCTATTTATCCGGAACATATCGAAACAGCTATCCGGACAAAATGGGTTGAGACAGAAGGAGAAACAAAAGTTAAGCTTCCTACACTGGATTCAATAACAGGTGATAAACTAACAGCTTTTGCACCGAATACAATAGGCATTCCGTATTTTAAAGGAAAGAACTCTTTTGCAATGGAGATATGTAAACAATTGTTTGATTTAAGCCAATTGTTTGACAATATTGAAAATGTAGAAGTCGTAGCGAAAAGTTTTGAAACCTTTGCAAAACAAGAAATCAAATATCGAAAATCAAACCTTACACCCAAAGATGTATTACAAAACACTATTGATACTTGCTTGATTATTGCCAAAAAAGGAGCAGGTCAAAACACTGATGAAAAAGCAAAATTCAAAGAACTGCAAAAAGGCATAAAAGCATTCGGTAGCGGTTTTCTTATGAACGGAAATTTCAGAATTGACGATGCAGTTACCGCAAGTGCAAAAGTAGCATATCTGACTGCCAAAATTTTGAAAAACGATTTATCCCCGATTGAATATTTCAACAATGAAGATATAAAAAGTTTGCTTATTGAAAATCCGGATTGGAATTTCTTAAATAAATTGAAAAGACAACCGGATAAATCTTCTTTTTATTACTGGTATATGGCAGTTAAGCTATTAACTTAAATAGTTTTTATCATAATCAAAACTTATATATTTTTTGAAGAACTTTTTAGTATAGTCAAATCTTATGTTTTCACCGGCACATTCACACAATTTCAAAAAAATAGCTTCGTTCGTACCTCTCAAAACATATTTTTTCAAAAAAGGCAAATGAGCCTAATCATAACAGCATACTGATAAGTAGTTGCAGATTAGCACAGCACATTTAATTTTAAAATAAAAACCGTTATCACTATATTTTCTTTTAAAATCAAAAGAGCTGTGAAGCACCGTTACTCATGGTCTCTGTTTCAATTGTAGTTCCGAATAAGTCCGATAGTTCCGTGCAGGTCAAAAGGCGTTCCTCAAACCTACGCTCACAACAAAAAAATGTGCCGTCAAGCCCAAGCCCTGCGGGTAATTTTATTTTTTTTGAAATTAAAAAAAACAAATTAGGCTTGTCTTGCACCGGTTGTTTTAGTGCAGAAACTGCACACACAACCTCATTTTTTTGAGTGGCTCCGGTCATCGTCATCAGCAAGCTACTTTTTCCACCCAAACCCTGTTTAAGGTGTGCCTCCGGCACTTCTTATTTTGGGTGTAAACCGCTTGCAGTATTGGCTCGCCTGCGGGTCGCTTCGGCAATGGTTTGTCATGCTTTTTGCGGTTTTTATTTGATAATAACTTTTAAAGGTCTGCAAAAAGACACGCCAAACCATCCGGCAGGGCAAACTACTATCGTAGTTCCTTTGCCCTGTGCCTTGCTCCGCTCGCAACGGCAAGCCTAATAACCCCACCCAACCCACCCTTTTTATAATGACGAGAAAACAAAACCACAGGAAATAAACATTGAAGAAGTCCGAGAATTCAAAAAATAAAAAATAAAGCAAAGATAGGCGATACGCACATACAACCGCACAAGAGCGTCAAGGTCAAGCCCTGCGGGTTTTGAATATTTTTTTTATGATTATCTGTTTATTATTTCAAAAGCATAAAATAAATATCCAAAAACCTTGACACCCTTCTACACCGCCTTGATAGATTGCTTTCTTTTCTCTTTTTTTTCTCCTTTTTTTTCTTTCTTCTTTTAAAAATATATATCAAAAGCAGGGTAAATCTATATGGTAGCTAAATAGTTCCATCTCTACAAAACTGATAGCGTAATACTCTTAATTTCAGATGATAATAATAAAAATATGCTTCAATTTTGTAATAATTATTAACCGCATAAATTTTAATCATATGAATGAAGTAACTCCAATCATTGAAAACCC
This sequence comes from Bacteroidales bacterium, assembly GCA_021648725.1. Lineage (NCBI taxonomy): Bacteria > Pseudomonadati > Bacteroidota > Bacteroidia > Bacteroidales > Bacteroidales bacterium. Next base: position 27,909 of record JAKISF010000027.1, read on the forward strand.
CGGAATGAATGAAATCATTGTCGGCATTTTATCCCTTGTATCAATATACATAGGATATGCCGTGAAAAATGCAAAGATTAACTTGCGTTCAAGGAAAATCAAATTGTACGACCACAGAATTTTTGCAAATCTGCGTCTGACAATTAAAGAAGTGGAAGCATGGGAAGTTCCCGAGAACAAAGTTGTTTTCAAAGATGCCTTACTTATCAAGTTAAGAACATGGCTTAATTCAGGACTTGATTTTGCAAAAGAATTGCAAGCAAAAAAATTAAGAACCTTGGATTTAGAACGTGAATTTATGGTCTGGTATGAATTTTCAGTAAATAAATACAATGCAGAATGGAAAGCTTTAAACATTCCGCAAAACGTCATTATTTTTATGAATGATGAGTTGCAAGCCAAGCTTGACAACTTCACATCTAAAATTTACAGCATTTCAAAAAGTGAACAGTTTATAAATAACTATATCCGTGCAAACGTGATTTTTGAAACGCTTGACACTTTACTTGCAGAAACAAAAGCAGACTTTTTAACAATAGCTTTTTTAAAAGACCTAAACGGCAGATTCATAAAAGACACTTATAAAGGCGTGTCTGTTTCTGATGTGCAAGTTGCGTAACCTCAAACTGTATTCTTAATTAAAAGAAACTATGCTAAATGAAGGATAGCTTGGTTAATATAGAAACAGGATGCCAGCCCTTCGAGTTCAAGCCGATTTCATAGATTCATGAACAGATATGCTAAAAATTAACATTTGACAACTATTAATGTATTACAAAATTCAATAAGGCTTAACCCTTTTTTATTAACCTTTTAAATAAAATTCAGATGTCTGAAAACAAAACAAAACCAACGGTTTTAAATGCAGAATTCTACAAGAATGAAGCGAACCGTTTCAAAAAGATTTTTCAAATTCAAAGATTACAAACCGATGAAGCACCCATGAAACAGGCTGTAAACCCTTTTTTATGTTTATCCTGCATATGGGTAGAAAGTTGCAACGGAATTTGTATCGGAGGATGCGAAGAATATGAAAAACGAATGTCAGCAATTGAGTAATTTTTTTTCCGGGATGTTTTCAAAAAATTCAAAGGTCAAGGCTTTCAAATTTTTCAAAGGATGAGTTTACAATCGTAAATGAGTTTTTTGAAAAATTTGGATAACGCAGAGATTTGGATTTTTGGGAAATATCTAAACCAATGTCGAATCAAATTCGATGATTGTTCGAATGACCCGAAACAGCGGTTTCGGACAAACTTAAACCCAATTTATTAACCCTAACCTGAATTAATGCCTTATGAACAAAGAGAAGTGCCGAGATATTGAGAGTAAAAAGTTTAGAAAAAAAGTGAGAATACTTACTGTATTTGCATCTTTTTTTATGAACCTTTTTAGCTCGATAGATTGGTGCTAATCGAAGTTTATAAGGGATTATTTCAGGTTCAAACCTTTTAAACAAAATGGCAATACTAACAGGAGGCTTACTAGGTAAGTCAAGAAAAGCGATAGGTGATTTAGTCACCTACGTTTCAGGCGGTCAGCAAATCGCTAGAATGAAAGCATCTAATTACAAAGATGCAAATACGGATGAACAAAAGCTTCAACGAAATGCTTTTGTATTAATTCTGGCATTGTTCAGAATTATGATGGCATCCGTTAAAGTCGGATTTCCGGAAAGACAATCCAAGCACAGTGCATACAATGCATTTATGATGTACAACACGCCCGAAGCTGTATCCGGTGTATTGGGAAGTCAAGTAATTGATTTTTCAAAAATCATAACCGGCAAAGGATCTCTTTTGAGAGCATCCGGTTCTTTGGTTGACAGCACAATCACCGACCGCGTTGATGTATCTTGGATTGATAACAGCAATGCAACAACCGGTTTCACAACCGATAAAGCTGTAATTGCAGTTTATAATCCGGTTAAAGATGAAATTGCAACTTCTTTGTTTGACGTAACCCGTCAAACCGAAGTAAGAAATATCACGGTTCCCTCTGCATGGCAAGGCGACACTGTTCATGCTTGGTTATCATTTGTCAGCAATGATAACAGCAAAGCATCTGACAGTGTTTACATCGGCAGCGTAACTGTATCAGCATAAGTTCTTTTTCTCGTTTCACTCAAAAAGCTGCACTCTATCCGGTGCAGCTTTTATTCTTTTTGAATAAGCTAAAATAATGCAGATAACCGAACTGACCTTTTGAAAATTGCGTTAAGAAATCAAGGTCAGTTTGTGTTAAAAAAGAAAATATGTTTGAGCAGTCCGGCAAGGACTGTGAGTTTATTTTCTTTTAGCAAAATGAGATTGATTTTAGCAAATTTTCAAGAAGTCTTGATTTTTGGTTACTTTTTTATCAAGAAAAAAGTAAGAGAGAAATAAAAAAACCATCAAATATATTTTTTGAATTAGGCGTATATATAATACAAGAAAAATCATTATATTAGCGGAATAAAATATTTATATATGGAACAAAGGTTTAAGAGTCTTACTATTTTTGAATTTCAGAGCAGGTTTCCCGATGCTGATAGTTGCTATACTTATCTGTCAGAGCTGAAATGGAAAGATGGATTTGTCTGTCCAAAGTGCGGACATACAAAACATTGTAACGGAGCCAAAAAACATTCAAGGCAGTGTACACGTTGCAAACATACCGTTTCACCAACAAGCGGAACGCTTTTTCACAAAGTCAAGTTTCCCATACTGAAAGCATTTTACATAGTTTATTATGTAAGTACAAACCGCAAAGGTATCAGTAGTACAGAATTGAGCAGAAAGTTGGGTTTACGACAAAAAACATGTTGGTTGTTTAAACGCAAAGTAATGAAAGCAATGGAAAGTAGCGGTAATCATAAAATCACTAAAAAAGCAGAAGTAGACGAAACAGTTGTCGGAGGGCAAGAAGAAGGTGTAGTCGGCAGAAAAAATAATAAAAAGAAACTTGTTGTTACAGCAATAGAGAAAAAAGGCAGGGGAGTAAGTCGCATGTACGGGAAAGTAATCCCAAACAGCAGTTCAAAAGAATTAGGACTGTTTATGAGACAAAACATAAGTTTGGAAGCACATATTAAAACAGACCTATGGAATGGATACGTTCCGTTAAAAAAGGATTTTGAGAACCTTGTGCAAGTTCCTTCCGGCAAAAAAGGTAATAATTTTCCGGAAATTCACAGAACCATTATGGGTTTCAAAGGATGGTTAAGAGGAGTACATCACAGAGTAGAGCATTTGCAGGCATATATAGATGAATATTGTTATAGGTTTAACAGAAGCAACATGAAAGACGGGCTATTTGAAAACCTTATGAACAGGATGATGATAGCAGCACCATTGCCTTACAAACAAATAGTTCTCACTTAAATGCCTAATTCAATTAATTTAAATGTATCAATTTTAATTTTCTTAGAACTATTAATTATATAATTTGAAAAATCTGTTGTTCTTTTTTTAATTAAAGATTTATTTTCCACTGCTTTTAAAAGTGAATGATATGGGAAATCTATAAAAACAATATTGCATTGTTTATCTCTTAATTTGTTTATACCAATTTTATATAAATTCTGTTTTTCAGATAAGTAGGAAGGAATTTTAGCATAAATTTTCTCAAATAATTCAATTGGTTCTTTTAAAACTATTGTATCATTATATTTATACATACTTGTGTTTTCGAGAAGAATTTTTGTAGGTCTTTTATTTTTCTTTACTATTATTTCTAAATCTTCAAATGAATAACCATTTTCATAAAGGTTAATTAAAGCACTAATTGAAATACCCGACATATTTCTATCTGATTTTTTACTTCGTAATTGGACAGGTTTTGAAACGCCTAAAATAATTGTCGAATAGTTAGGAACACGTTCTGAAAAAAGCAAAAAATCATAAACTCCAGCTCCGTGTTTTGCATATGTATATATCTGTTTATTGGTATGATTTCTAATTACTTGTAAGTTTATTCCTTGATATGTTTGAGAATCGCCCCATATGAAAATTGCATTTTTATTGTTCTTGGAATTATAAAAATAGTCTATGCTTATATACAATAGTAAATACAATAACGGTATGCTAACGATAAACAGGAATATTTTTTTAATGAATTTTTTCATTTGAACCTTAAAATTGAAAATAAATAAATTGCTGTTTTTCTCCCATAAACCAAAATATAGCAAGGATAATAGAATAGTACATTACATATCTTATCGGTCTTTTCCATTCAAAGCCTAATTTTGCAATTGCATATTCTTCATTTTTGCCAAACCATTCAACAATAATAAATATGAAAATTAAAATCAGTGTAGTTAAAGCCGTTCTCATTCCAACAAAATGGGGGATTGTGAATAATGATTTTGAAAATATTGTAGACAAATATGCCCAAGCGTGCCCAATATTTTCTGCTCTAAAAAATATCCAAGCCAAAACAGTTAAACTAAATGTAATTCCGATTTGATAAAACTCTTTAAAAGTTGGTAAATATTTTCCTTGTGCAACGGTATTAGTATTTACTCTATTCTTGTTAAGTAAAAGTAACGGTAGGAAGTACAAAGCATTCAATGCCCCCCAAACTATAAAAGTCCAATTTGCACCGTGCCAAAATCCACTGACTATAAATATTGCAAAAGTATTTCTAACTTTCATCCAAGTTCCACCACGACTTCCGCCTAATGGTATATATAAATAATCTCGAAACCAAGTTGATAAGGAAATATGCCAACGTCTCCAAAATTCCGCAATGTCTCGTGAAAAATATGGAAAAGCAAAATTTTGTTTTAGATTAAACCCAAATAATCTTGAAGTGCCAATTGCAATATCAGAATAACCTGAAAAGTCTCCATATATTTGGAAAGTAAAAAATAATGCTCCTAAAACTAATGTACTTCCTGAATAGTCAGCCGAATTATTAAATATTTCATTGGCTATTTGTGCTGAATTGTCTGCTATTACAATTTTCTTAAAAAGTCCCCATAATATTTGTCTTAATCCATCTACTGCTTTATGATATTCAAAAGTTCGTTTTTTATAGAATTGAGGTAATAAATTTGTTGCTCTTTCAATCGGTCCTGCAACTAATTGCGGAAAGAAACTTACAAATGCTGAAAATGCAATAAAGTCTTTTGTTGGTTCAAGTTTTCTTTTATAAACATCAATAGTATAACTCAATGTTTGAAATGTGTAAAAACTAATTCCAACTGGTAAAATAATATTTAATCCTTGTGTATTTATTGATGTTCCAAAAAACGAAAAGGCTGTAACAAAATTATCAAGGAAGAAATTGTAATATTTAAAAAATCCCAAAAATCCAAGATTTACCAAAATACTTATCCAAAGTAATATCTTTCTTTTTGAAATATTTTTTTCTTTTGATAATCTAATTCCGACAGAGTAATCTATCAATGTGCTGAATAAAATTAACGATAAAAATCGCCAATCCCACCAACCGTAGAATAAGTAACTCGCAACAACTATTAATAAGTTTTGCAGTTTTAAATTCTTATTTGCAACAAACCAGTATAATAAAAATACTATTGGTAAAAATATTGCAAAATCTATTGAGTTAAAAAGCATTTATTTTTCTATTCCTTTAATGTTAGCAATTTCGTTTTTATGTATGACGCACAACGTTGGTATAGGAAAAGTAAGGGATAAAATATCTATACTTTTCAAGTTATAAAAGTAGCAAAATTTTTGGGTTTTTGACCTTTTAAATTATTTACAAAAGCAAAATCGCAAAAGATTTTGCGGTGCTTATTATTTGTTGCTACGTTTCAGTTTTGTAATTCGCCCTTATTTTTTTTATACAGTGTTAAGGCAAGTTTATCAGTCTATTATGATGTTATCACTTTTTCTCATATTCTCCTTTCTTGTTAAAGGTTGCAAATTACTTTCCTCTGTTTTTCCCCCTTTGCTAAAAGGTTTTATATGGTCAATTTGATATTTAGATCTTTCTTTTTTTGGAATGTTATGTTTTTCAAAAATCTTATCTCGCATTTCCTGTTGATATGGTTGTGGCCATTTATATAATTCAATATCAGGTAATATTTCAGCATAGTTTTCAATTTCCGGCAGTTCTATTTCTTGCTTAAATTTTTCTGGATAAAGGATTTTGTTCATTTCAACGTGTAATTCGTTCTCAAAATATTCAAATTTGTCAAAAAACACTTTCCATATTGTCTTTTCGGTTTCTTGTCCCCAAGTTTTATTAATAAGTTCCTTTTCATCAGAACGTCGCAAGTCTTTTTCAATTATTTCTCTTGCTAATTTTGAAATATCAATCTTGTCTCGCTCTGTAAAAGTAAAATATGGAGGTGTTTGTTTCTTTTGGTCATAATATTCAATGAAAAGTTTAAGGTCGCTATCTTTAATTTGGGGAATATTTTGAGTAATATTATCAAAATATTTTTCATTTATTTTACCTAACATAAATTTTCTTTCATGGTTGTCTAATTTACGGTTTTTATCAACATCAACTATTGTGTATAAATCTTGCATATCTTTTTCAAGTTCTTGAAATGAAGCAAATTGATTTCCATATACCATTATTTTTCTATTTATACTTTCTGTTTCGTCATTGTTAATATGTCTTTCAATATCAACCACATACCAGCCAACAGGTATTCTTTGGATTGCAGGTAAAGATTTTAAATCTGATGTGTTTATCGAAGTATCTAATAATTGTGCAAATTGTTGTATTAATTGAATACTAATATATTCAAGTCTTTGAAATTCATGTTCAGAAGTTTGAAAGAAAATTTCATTTTCATCTGAAAGTAATTCTTTTGGACTTATCCAACTAACTAAACCGTCCCACTCGTCAATAAAACTAATTATATTTGCTGTTTCTGTTCCTCCTGCTTTTGGTCCGCGTAAAACTCTGCCTATCATTTGTGTAAGCATAATTTTTGAATTTGTAGGACGTGTCAAAAAGACACTCTCTGCTTGTGGTAAGTCTGTCCCCTCGGTTAGAATGTTTACATTTATTAGTATATCAAGTTCACTTTTTCTAAATTTTTCAATTGCTAATTTATTGTTTTTACTTGTGTTAATTCCTAATTCACTAACAGTTCCTGAAATAATAAATTCAGATTTATAACCGCTGTTATTAAACAACTCTTTTAATGTAATTGCATGGTTTCTATTTAATGCAAAAATAATTGTTTTTCCGTGTTTATTTTTATCGTAAGTTTCTACAATTTTTCGATTTCGATGGGGTCTTGTTGCAATGTCTGCTTTAATGTTTTCAGGCAAATTAAATTGTTGTAAAATATGATTTAAGTCTCTTTGTGTAAAATCTTTATCTTTTTGTAAATGTTCGCCTGTTTCGACTTGTTCTATTATTGGTTTTGCAAGTATTTTTTGGATAATTAAGTTATTCAAATCATCGGAATAAATTATATCATCTGTAAAAACCTTTGATAAAAATGATTTTTCTTTTTCTGCTGTTCTAAACGGTGTTGCTGTTAATCCTAACAATTTGAAATTATCAGATTTTTGTTCAATCTCGTTGATTAGATTAACATACGTTTCTGCTACTGCATGGTGTGCTTCATCAATAACAAGAAAAACATCTTTGTTTTTGCTTAAAAAGTTATCATTCAAGTATTTTTTACCAATTCGCAAACTATCTTTACTTGCGATAATTATATCATCATTTTCGTTTATTTTTAAAGATTTGTTATGAGTTTCATCGCCAGAAATTATGTTAATGACTATTTCTTTTCGATTTGGCAAATACTGTTTGTAACAATTTTTTATAAAGGTTTCTTTGGCTTGATTTAATAATTCATGCCTGTGAGCTAACCAAATAAGTTTTCTGTTTTTATCAATTACATTTCTTAATAACCATTGAACTGCAACCATCGTTTTACCTGCTCCTGTGGGTAAAACTAAAATCCCTTTTGTCTTTTTATTTGTAGTGTAAAATTTGTCAAGAGCATACAATGCGTTTCTTTGATGTGGATAAGGCTGTATTCCGTTTGTCCCGTCTGCTATTTTTATAGTTTGTCTTGCTGTTGTTTCAACTGTAACTGAATTTCTGGAATGTGATAAATTTTCATCAAACATGAATATTACTTTTCTGTCAATATCATCAGTTGACCAATTAAAATATTCATTTCCTACAAAATATTTTATTTTTATTTTATACTTTTCAAATAAATCATTTAATTCTTGACGTTTGTGTTGTGTAAGTCTATGAATTTGTAGATTGTCACGTAAAAACTGTCTTAAAAAAACGCCTTTTCTTGTTTTTTTAGTTTCAAACCCTGCTATTTTCTCTGAAAATTGTTTGACTTTATTTTCCATGTGTGTTTTCTTATTTCTTATTTGCCTTAACGGTGGCAATATGAAAATGTTGGGCATTTGAAACACCAAACTTTCAATTTGCTACACCTTTTATTTATTGCTAATTAGTTCATATTTACCACTTTCTGCCCAATTTTTTATATTGCGTGTTGTACCCTGTGCTTTATTCACTCCGCTGTTTTTCTGTGCGTTGGCAAGACATACTCTTTTGCAATTTATGGTCAAGCGTTGGCTCGTGTGAATTGCAAATGTGTATGGCTTCTGCGTTTGCTACACAATTATCATATTAAAAAGGTAGCCCCCAAAATGAGGACTACCCACTCACATTAATAACTTGAATAATGAGAGCTATGGGAACTGTGAGAACTATGTGAGCTGTGAGAGCTATGAGATGAATGTGAAGTATGTCCATTAATAGACATATCACTATCACCAAATAATTCGTTAGCGTGTTTCAAAACAAAACCATTGTCATTGTCTTGACTTACACTCACGTCAGATACTCTCAATAGGCTCGAAGCCTTGGTAGAAACAGATGTTCCCATTAAAACTAATGCTGCTGCTACCGTCATTAATAATTTCCTCATAATAAAGTATTTTAAATTAATAAATGAGAAAACTTCAAACGCTCGTCGCTTGAAGGTCTTTAATAGCTGTAATTGCACGACTATAATTCTCTTTTGATGATGCAAAAAATCCAGGACATTTTTCTTTCATTGTACATTCTTCACATTCATCTATATAAATATTTTTCCAATCAGATATTGACTGAACTGCAAACTTTTTAATACTATCTGGTAGAATACAGAGTTGACTATTATAAATCGAAACATTAATATCTCGATAATGTAAATTCAATACTGCTTTTTCTAATTCTATATTATAATCAAAAGGGTCAACCCATAAATCCTCAAAATTATCTTTTGCATAACCCATTGGTTCCATTTGCATAAAAGCAACGTGAAAAACAAAAGGAAAGTTAGAGTAAATATATTCTGACAATTCAGGCAATCTTTCATAATTCATTTTATGAACCACAATACGAATGCCTATTTTTAAATTAAACTTAGCAAGATTATATATTCCATTTATTGTTCGATAAAAAGTATTAGTTCTTACAATGCTATTATGTATAGTATCAATATCCGAATACAAAGGAATATCAATTACAATATTTTGTTTTACTGATTGAGCAAACTTCTTGGCATATTCAAAATTTTCAAATTTAATCCCATTTGATAATAAACTAATCGACGCTTTTGGTATTTTATTGTGAATATTGGATAAAATATCAAATAGTTTTTCACCAATTAATGTTGGCTCACCACCTGTAATACCTATCATTTTAGTATTCTTATCTAATAATGAAATATATCGCAAGTTCAAATCAAATTTATCATCTTCCTGTTTTACAGGTGGCTGTGGACACATAATGCAATTTGAGTTACATTTTTCTGTAATAAACAATGCGTTATGTTGAGAGTTAATATCATAAACAACGTTAATCGTACCATCTGCTTCAATTGTAACAATATCATTTTCATTTAAATCATCTGTACTGGTTACATTTTTAACAAAAAGTTGGTCATTTCCTTTTTTAACTATACTATTTGATGTTATTACCGCTAAATAGTTATTCGGAATTTTATCAAAATCTGTAACATAGACTTTATCTTTCTTATCACCGAACACATTATTTTTAAATGTTATTTTTCCGATAATTATTCTATCAATATTATGAGCTTCCCCAAATAGTTGTTTCATTCTTCAATCGTTTTACGGGTTATCCAACTCCAAAAAACTCTATTTATATCTGTATCATTTTTTTGTAAAAGCGATAAAAGATACTTAATAATGCTTTTGTTTTTTAAGCAAATTTCACTTTTGGTTCTGTTTCCAACAACATCACCTTGTTCATTATAATTCCTTACTGGGTCAGCTCCACAATAACTTAAATAAGCACAAGTTGCACATTCTGGCAAACTTTCTGCTACTGAATTGTTTATTAATTCGTGTAAATATTCACTATTAAAAATTTCTTGGTAAGTATTTGTTTCTACATTTCCCATTCTAAATTGTTTGTCTCCAACAGCAGCTAACATACGCCCTTCGTCTGAAACATAAACATCTCCATCATAGTCATAAATAACGCCTGCAATTGCTGTTCCTGCTGGTGATTGCAAATCGACAAATCCTGTGCTAAAAGGTGTCAAAATTCTTGTTAATAAAATAGTAGCAAAACCCTCTGCAAAGAATTTCCCTTTTTTATTAATTTCGATTATGTAATCCAACCCCTTTTTATAATTATCAATAAATTCTTCCATTGGATAAGCCAATTTATGCTTATCTCTTTTGGCAAAGCCATATGGGTTTAGAGACCTTAAAAAAATGTTGTCAAAATCTAATTCCACATATTTATCTATTATTTCTTTGAAATGATTTATTGTAAAAGATGTTGTTGTCATTAATGCTGAAACACTATCTTTTCCTAAATATTTCCTACAAAGTTCAATGTTTTCTGTTACTAAATCATAACTATTTTCAATATCAAGTAGTGGTCTGTTAATATTGTGTAATTCTTTTGGACCATCTATTGATGTTGATATATATACTTTATGTCCTTTGAGCCATTTTAACATTTTAACATCCAACAAAGTCAGGTTTGTGCATATAACAAATTCCAGCTTTTTCTTTTTAAAGATGTTCGTCCATTCAGCTTTTTCAATAATATATTTAATTATATCAAAGTTTATCATTGCTTCACCGCCTTGAAACTCGATTTTAATTGAGTTGCTCGGTGTTTCAAATATCTTTTCAATAACTTTTTTCGCTATTTTTTTTGTCATATCAAAACTGAAATCAGTTTTTTCTTTTTTTGACACTTGACAATAACTGCAATTTGAATTACACCGTAGAGAAACAACAATCATATGTAATGAAGTAAATTCAGCTAAAAAATTTTTCTTTGTTCTAAATTTAGTAGCAAGCATATTTACTACATCATCAATATTTTTGTCCGCAATTATTTGTTTGCTTTTTAGATTATTATAGACTTGCGAACTCAAATCTAATTTATGATTTACAAATTCGTCAAATTGTTTATTTGACAAATATAAATGCTCTCCAACCTCATTAGAAAGGAATACAGTTTCATCTATTCTCTCAAAGCGATATGGTAGAATTTGATAGTCCATAGGTTACTTACTTATTGAATTGAAAGCTTTCTTAACTAATTCTTCTCTAATGACTTTGTATTCTCTGCCTGTATTAAGTCTTATTTGTTGGTCAATTAGTTCATTGCCAAATTCCAATGCAATTTCTTTTAAAATATTATTATCTTCCTTTGCTTGAAATAGAACTTCTATTACATTTTCAATCACTTCAATATTTATATAGCATTTATTAGTGAATTTATATGAAGCTTTTAATGTTGCTTCTTTTTCATAAATATCTATTGGGATTTTTAATAATAATTTATCCCCCTCGATTTCTTTTAAAATATCTTTCATTCTTCTCGGTTTAGTGCGTTGGCAAAAAAATAGCTCTTTTGGTTTTTTTAGGTTGGCATTTTGCGTGTCGGTAAAAACCAAATGTACTATTTGTGCGTTGGCTTTTCATTTTTTATTTTCTTTCTGTTTCATTCATTGCTGTATCGTCTCTTTGCATTGGGTACAACGTTAGTATAAGAAAAGTAAGGGATAAATCCGCATACATTTTCAAATTATAAAAGTAGCAAAATTTTTGTGTTTTTGACCTCTTAAATTATTTATAACAGCAAAATCGCAAAGATTTTGCGATGCTTGTTACTTATTGCTACCATTCATTTTTGAAAATTGCCCTTATTTTTTTTATATATTTGTTGTGTGCCGTGTTTCTTTATATCAATGATGCTTTAATCCATTCCGATTTGAATATGTCATAGAGTTTTTGTGCTTCTTCTTCTTTATACTGGACGATGGAACAAATTTTTTCACCAGCATTTTTCAATGATGGACCTAAAACCCATCGTTCATTATCAAAAAGTAAAAATCTGTCATGACTATTCTTCGATGATTTCGCTTCAATAGATATTTCTGGATATTGAGTTTTAAATTTTTTTATTGCCAATTTCAAATCTGAAATATATCTTTTTGTTCGGTTATTATCATTACATAAAATTCGTATTTCTGTGATATTTGACAAACTTGAATGTGCATCTAAATATATTAATAGTTCACTATCAGCATAATTATCCCAGAACCAAACATAGTTTTTTGTCCGACTTATAATTGTTCTAAATTCATTGTAAAAATCAAATGTTTTATTCTTCTCAAAAACAAATTGAGATTTTGCTGGTATTTTAAATTCTTTTTTAAGTTCGCTTAAAATTGACTCTGCTATTCCATTAATATTGTTGTTATCCGAAACAGCAAATTTCTCAATTATTTTAAATCTTTCTGAAACTATATATCTTGATTTTTCATTTTTTGATATTATGTAGAAAAGTGCAAATAGTATAGACCTTTTTGCTTTTGGTCCAGTTCTTTCCAAACAGTGCAATAAAATTTCCGTGAATGTATTTCCAATAATATATTCCCTTCCAAAATTTCCTTTGATTGACAAAAAGATAGATAGTTCTTGTGCAGATAGAGTTTTCAAAAAATCATTAACGTGCATTAAATCATCCGTTAAGTTTGTAGTCCTAATATATTCGCCTCTAAAATATCTTTCAAAATCTCTCTTCAAATAATCAGGTATTAAATCAATTGCTTCTGGATAATCATCCCAGTTAATAATATTAGACATAATTTTTATTTTTTATATGGCACACAACGTTGGGCTAAAAAGCGTTCGGCATTTTAACCTGAAATTTTCAGTTTGCAATATAGCAAAATTTTGCCGTTTCGGGTAATTTAAGGCTTAAAATTTTTGCGGAGTTTATTACTTGCTCATATTTTCGGGTTGCTGCTCCCGTATGCTTTTTAGCTTTTGTTACAGTTAGTTTATCTTTAATACAATTTTGCAGATACGAATTATCCGGAAGTTTGCCGGACTTGCAAACACTTATAATTTTGACTGTTTTATAAGAAAATCAATAAAATGTTGAATGAAAAATTGAAGCAGCGAGTTTTTTGCATAGGTAAAATCGTTTTTCAAATCGTAATGAGAGGCTTGCAGCCAAGCTTTAACTTGAATAAGAAACCTGTGTATTTTTTCATTTGCAGATACGTTTTCACTTGCATAATGAAGTCTTGCCGAGGCTTTGCTTTTGCAACCCTAAGCATCGCTTGCAAATATCTGCGAAAAGTTGATTACAGAGAAAAAAAGGTCTTGATATAATCGTTTTAAACAACTCAGAAGAGAGGCTTGCAGCCAATCTGCAAATTGAATAAGAAACCTGTGTATTTTTTCATTTGCAGATACGTTTTTACTTGCACAATGAAGTCTTGCCGAGGCTTTGTGTTTTGCTTTAAATTCGCAAATTATAAACAATATTTAAAGAACTTTTAACCTCGCAAATTTTAAGAAATTTTCATTTTTTATTAACTGTAACGTTGGGCTAAAAAGCGTGCAGGATTTGAAACTGCAACTTTTCAATTTGCTTGTTAGCAAAATTTTTGGGTTTTTGACCTCTTAAATTATTTATAAAAGCAAAATCGCAAAAGATTTTGCGGTGCTAATTTCTTATTTATGTTTTCAATTTATGACTTTGCCTGCATGATTTTTTAGCTGGTGTTATAGGGCGTTTTCCTTATTAATTTTGTATAGAAACTTTTTAGGCATTAAATCTTGTCCTATATTCTTACATTGAATTTAGTATCAAATTTATCTAGCAGGAATGCTTCAACTGCTCTTGCCATATAATTTTGTTCTTCAATTGTTACTATCAAAATTTTGTCATTCTTTCTAAGGGTTTCATTAATCTCAATTTCTTTATCACTTTTTGGATTTAAAAGCCAACTATTAAGTCGATTTCCTACGTTTACTGAACTTTCTCCTATATACAATATTTTATCTGTTTTTCTACTGATAAAACAGTAAATCCCAGCTTTTTTTTCAAACAAAGACCATTTATTATCACGTTTTTTATCTTCCCCCTCACACCATAATTCTATTCCTTCAAAAATATTAATCTTCATATCAATATTGTGCTTCGTTGAAATATTATCTATTTCCGTTAATATTTTATTTACTGAATTCATAATTTTTGTTTTAATAGCTTTTTTAAAATAACATCTTTCTATCTCTTAATAATCAACTAATCTTGAATACAACGAACAGAAAAACCTGTGCTTGGGTGACAACCTCCAATCTGAGCATTCTCTTCTTCTGTGTCGTCGTCATGAATAATAACATCCAAATCCCATATGAGTTCCTCATGATATGCGGTAGAAGACCAAAAACGACCAACTTCACCAATATAAATAGATTTATCTTTACTCCAACCTCCCCAACCTCCTAATAGAGCATGAAAACCACTTTCTCCATTTAGAACAAGAGAATGATATGCTTTTGAACCAGCCCCTCCTACATTATTTAATAAAGTATCAAATTCTTTTTTTGAGGGTAAATGCCATCCTTGTGGGCAAACGTTTTTTGATGTTTCCCAATCATATAAGTATCCGTAAGTGTTTACATTATTATTGTCATTATTATATGCCCAACAACCACTTCCTGCATTATAAGCAAGATTTTCAGACATCCAAATTTGATTTTCAATTTGGACAATTTTATAAGTTTTTTTATCTCTTTTATCTATGAAAGTTTTTATATTGGAAATTTCCAAAGAGTTTTTTAAACTATCAACTTTACCTTTGTACAATGATAAGTTTTTGCTTATAATAGAAATATTCCTGACTAATTTATCAACATCTTCTTTATTATTTCTCAAAGTGTTTTTTAATTCTATTTGAGAACTATTAAGTTGATTAATTGTAATAACCTGTTTAGAAATTATTATTTCTAAACTATCAACACGTTTATTTAAATTTGCTATTTGTTCCTTTTTACTTTGTCCTATAATAAATGAACTAAAAAAAAACAAGTAAGATATTGTCAAAATTATATTTTTCATGATTTAAAAGTTTATTTATATGCATAATTTCCATCTGGTTTTACAAAAGCAATGGCAACTTTTTCTGCTTCGTCATGTAAGGTCAAGTCGTTATATAACCAAGACCAAGTTTGTTTTATTAGTCTGTATGTGCCACGACCACCAGCATATTCTGTTCCATAACTTGTTAAAAAATCATTTCTGTTTAAATGGTCTGCAAGTTCTTCACCTGACATTGTCATTTCATGTTGAGCAAGGAATTCTGCTAACTTCCATATATAAAGTTTCTTTTCATTCATTTTCTTTCTTTTTATTTAATGACATAATTATAAAAGGAATAAAAAATCCAATAATAACTGCACTAATAACATGTCCGAGAATTAAACCTTTTCTTGCAGGACTAAAAGGTTGTCCTAATTTTTCAATAAAACTTCCGAAGACAGGATAATATTGGCTCAAAAAAAATCCTATAATCCCAAAAATAATACTTACAACTAAACTAACAGTGATATTTTTTTTCATTTTACTTTTTTTAATATAAGCCTACTTCAATTTATGGTCTTGTTCAGCTTATTCCGACCGTCATAGTTCATTTCTTATGCCCTATAACGTTTGGCTAAAAAGCGTGCAGGGTTTAAGACTGCGTTTTTTTAATTTGCTCAATAGCCAAATTTTTAATTTACCTTTAAAATTATTCACAAAATCAAATTAAAAGATTTTGCGGTGTTTGTTTCTTATTCTTATTCTCAATTTGCGACTTTGCCTGCATGATTTTTTAGCTGGTGTTAGCAACATGCCTTTATTTTATGTATTGACAAGCATCAATTAAGGCATCACTCAATGTATTACCCCATGTCCTTAATTGTTCAATATTAAAATCATCTTTGTATTTATCAACAATCTCTTTTACAAAACCTAGTGCAGGATGATTTGAATCAAGTTTTTTATAAAGTATTAAATATGCTTTTCTTCTGTTTGATTCAAAGTCCTCATGCAATGTTCTTAAATAATAATTTTTCCAAGAATCTATTCGTAATTCTTCAATAATATCTCTTATCTCCCCTGTTTTTTTAAGATGAATAAATTTTTTAGGTACTACTGGTTTTGTTATTTTCTCACCTTCTTTGTAATAATTAAAATATTCATTCTGATATGTTTTTAAAATATCTTCAATTTTATCACTTTCATTTCTTTCTCTTAATTCCATAATCAAATACAATGCTGTACTAGATATATTCCTGTCTGCCTTTGGAATTCCAAGTTTTGCAGATTGTGTATATTGCCCATCAAGAGTTTCCCAAGTTCTTTTGTAACTTTTATGATAATGAGTGCCATGTTTCCAACCTTCATTATAGTCAAAATAGTTAGCAACAATTGACCAAGAAGAATTTTTATTAAATTCAATGTCTTGTATAACTATATAGCCACGTGGAAGTCGACCAATTATAACATCGTGTGAAAAAGAAATTACTTCTTTTAAATCAGTATTTGATTCTACTTTTGAGATAACGGAGGATTCATTATTTATTAGAGATTTAATCCCATTAATTATATTTAAATAACCATCATCAATATTATCCCATTTTGAAAGAGGTTTCGCATCTTTGGGAAGACCTTGAATTTTACCAAAAGGTAAATCTTTCCAATCGCAAGGTCTTACAACAACAGGTATAACAATTGCATCACCTTGTTCATGTCTTTCCATTGCTTTTTTTATTTCAACATCATAACAATAATTTGATGCTATGAAGTCTGAACTTATCAATAAAATAATTATATCTGCATCAATTAATTCTTGTTTTACTATTCCATCCCATTCTTGACCAGGGTTTATCATTCTATCATGCCATTCCTTTATTAATCCAAGTCTTTTTAAGGATGCTAAATGTACAATAAGTTGTTCTTTAAACTTTTCGTCTTTGTGAGTGTAAGAAATGAATATTTTATACTGTTTCATAATTTTTGGTTGTTGCTAACGTTGGGCTAAAAAGCGTTCGGCATTTTAACCAAAAATTTTTCAGTTTGCAATATAGCAAAATTTTGCCGTTTCGGGTAATTTAAGGCTTAAAATTTTTGCGGAGTTTATTACTTGCTCATATTTTCGGGTTGCTGCTCCCGTATGCTTTTTAGCTTTTGTTATGTGCTTTTTCATTACGTCCTCCTTTATGTTGCATTGCAAAGGGCTGTGATGCAG
>JAKISF010000028.1 GCA_021648725.1 Bacteroidales bacterium
TATTTTTCGATTTTAAATTTTACAAAAACACAAATCCAAATTTTTGACTTGTATTTTTGTGATGATAAAATAAAAAAATCAGAAATAAGCTGTTTTTAAGGCCGAGAAAATCAGCAAGCCCTAATTAATAAAGTTTTGATAAACTGAAATTGATTTTCCGAAAGGAAAAAAAGGAGCTTGCCCTGTAGGGTTAATCATGCGTGCTGTCCAATGTTTTGCTTCGTTTTCAAAATTCAGTTTTTTGTTTTCACCGTATTTGCGGATAAAATGTGTATCGCCGGGCAGAGCAAAGATGTTTGATTTTCCGTCGAGCAATTGAGTGAGCAGGGTTGTTCCTGACTTTTCATTTCCGCAAATAAAAATGGGTCGGGTTATAATTTTATCTAATCTTTTTTGTGTGTCAGGGGCAACAGCGGGTTTTTTGAAATTCGGGTTATTTGTAAAACACATCTATTCCTTCTTTAAAATCATACCACGATTGCCCCCTTTTCGGCCATTCTTTACCTCTTATTTTAAGAATATTCTCTAATTTGCCAAATGTGTAAACCGAATTTATCATCTGTTTATTTTGCTTAATACTTTATAGTTTAAGATTTGTAAATAAATGCTAAACATATCCGAAATATTGAGTTTTTTAAACCCTTCTTTTTGCTCAACGACAGATTTTATAAAATCAAAATATTTTTTTCCGGTTTCTGTCATATTCGGTAAATTGATAATTGAGGAGTAAAAATCGTAGTCGGCTATAATTATTTCAATGAGTTGCGGAATTTCTTCTTTGTTGTTAAAAACTACTCCGCCTTTTTTTATAATTTCGGGATGTCCGCCGTCGTTCAAGACTATTGCCGGTAATCCGCAATGTAATGCTTCGATTAACGAGTTAGAACAAGGGTCTTTTTGTGATGCAGTAATAAAAATATCGTGTTTTTTTAGTTCCTTGGCAAGTTTTGTGCTTGGTAAAGGCTTAATATGTCTGATATTTCTAAATTTGAAAGGCGAATTACCGCAAAAGGTCATTTCGTATTTTGAGAAATCAAGACTTTCGTCAAGCCATTTGTAAACCTCAAAACCTTTAATAAGATTGTGTGACCAACTTGTTGCAATCAATCTTACTTTGCTGTTTTTATTGAAAGATGTTTTTTTTTGATTGTTGAATATAAGCGGGTTGGGAGCATTTATGATAATACTTTCAAATTTCTTTTTCTTTATACCGAGTTCGTAATTTTTTTGTTTTGACCAATCAGATTGAAAAATACTTGCATCGGCAATGATGTTGTTTATTTTATAAATTAAACGGTCGGTTTGTGTATCGTTTTTACGGATAAATGTTACGGGTCCGTCAATACGGTGGACAAAGATTTTTTCGGGATGTTTTTGTTTAAATTTAATAAGTTCAGAGAAGTTATGATGACTGTTAAACAATATAATGTCGGCATTTGCAGAATTTTCTTCATAAACATTTATGCTTATAAAGTAATCACGTAAAGCTTTTAAAAATTGATTCCCGCCTCCGTAAGGACCTTTATTTATTTTATAAAAAATGTTTATTTTCATTAAGGCTTAATTTTTCATCAAATAATCGTAAACGGTTTTAATTTTTTTGTCAATAACTTCATAAGAACAGAACTCTATGCACTTATTATATTGCTGATTAACAGTGGATTGTCGGGCGTTTTGGTTTTGCAAGTAATTATTTACAAAATTGAGAACTGCTGTTTTGTATTTTTCGGTATCGGTAAAAATATTTTCTTTGTTAATAAAATCTGATGCTAATCCTACATCGGTGCTGAATATCGGAACTTTCAGGCTTGTTGCTTCCTGAACGGCTTTCGGTCCGCCTTCTGATTTTGATGTAATTAAATATAAATCAGAAATTCTGTATAGGTCGGGCATATCCGAGAAAGGTAAACCGTTGATATTAATGTCGTCGCCCGGCATTTCTTTTCCGATATAATAATAAGGAATATTATGTTTTTTGCATTGTTTTATAACAAAATGCCTTCTCGGACCGGAGAGCAGTAAAATAAACTTGTTTTCAGGTAAATCTTTTAAAAGTTCGATTAATAATTCAGGGCCTTTTTGCCACTTCGGTTTTGATAAATCACTTCCTAAACTGTCGCGCTGAAAAGATGAAATAACAACTTTATTTTTCAATAAATTTTCGGGGATATTGTATTTTTTATAGATTGTTTGTTTGTTAATATTTTCTGAAAAATTGAACAAGTTAAAATCTAAATAGTATGGTATTGTAACAACTTTTTTGCAATATTTTTCAAGTATTTTTGTTTGTT
Source organism: Bacteroidales bacterium (assembly GCA_021648725.1). Taxonomy (NCBI): domain Bacteria; kingdom Pseudomonadati; phylum Bacteroidota; class Bacteroidia; order Bacteroidales; species Bacteroidales bacterium. The sequence continues at coordinate 2,292 of JAKISF010000028.1, forward strand.
TTTCAGAAGGAGAAATCCAAGCTGTTGCAAATTTGTTTGCTTTGTGAAACTCTTTTGTCAGAAAATAGTTTTTATTTTCCAAATCAATAAAATTAACTGCAGTAAGAATTATATTCCTTTTAAATCTTAATGGTAAATATCTCACTTTAAGGAAGTTATTCCACCAAATGTTGTGAATAATATCTGCTTTCAACGGGTTGCTTGTTTCCTGAATATTCAAACGAGATAAGGCATTTTTAATATCTTTTCTTATCATATCAATAGCCCAGCCGTGACCGTCTTTTTCGTTAATGTATATTTTCATTTGTTATGTTTTTCTTAAAATAAGCAATATTGAGTGAGATGAAAATTTTCCGAAAGTTATAGAAATAATTTTTGCGATAATAAGACTGAGTAGTTTTCTGTTATCATATATTTTTTGCAAAGTTTTTTTCATGAAAACGGTTTCATCTTTTAAGCCTTTCAGACCGTCAAGGTGTTTTTTTGAAACAAGATTGAAATTATGTTTTTTTAAATCTGAAATTACCTTTTTCTCGTCAAGAGCAAATTGATAGAAATTATCCGGTTTTTTTTCACACAGAGGATATTTATTTTTTTTTGCTTTTCTTTTTCGGAATTTACTCATATGCGGGAAAGTTATAAACAAAAGACCGTTCGGCTTCAAGATTCGTTGCATTTCTTCTATAATATCGAAGTAGCCGTCATAAAAATGCTCAATTACGCCGAATGACCAATAAGCATCAAAATAATTGTCCGGAAAATCAAGTTTGCGAACATCTCCGAGGCTAATATTTAATTCGGGTTTTGCATTTTTTACTGTTTTAACGGTTTTTTCGGCATAATCAATTCCTATAACTTTGTAACCTGCATTTTGCAGTTTAAAAACCTGCTGCCCGGTTCCGCACCCGCCTTCTAAAATTAAACTCCCTTTCGGCAAATATTTTTTGCTTGTATTAATGACATAGTCAAAGAATGATACTTTTTTCGGGTACAGTTTTTCTATTGTATTTTTGTTCCAGTGCTTGTCCCAAAAATCTTTGTTTGAGGATTCTCCGAAATATACCAATCGGTTATTTTTTTTATCGTAACAACGTTTCATTTAATAATTTCAATGATTTTTTCGGTAAATTTTTCAGGATTATGATTTTCCTTTGCCGAAAGTAAGGCATTTTCTTTCATCTTTTCTAATTCATACCTGTTTGATATTAGCTGTTTAAGTTTTTCTGTTAGGTCATTAAGGTTTCGAGCTTTAAAAATATAGCCGTTTTTCCCGTTTTCGATATAACATTTTGTGCCGTTTTCATCGGAACAAATTACGGGTAACCTGTTTGCCATAGCTTCAACAGGCGAATATGCCGCAGGTTCGGCATAAGCAGGTAAAACAAATAAATCGTGTTTTCGATATTCGTCAATGATTTTTTTATACGGAAAATTAGTTTCGAAACGAACATCTTCGGAAAGTTTATTTTCGTTAACAAAATTAAGCATTGTTTTCAGATATTTTTTATTGACAAGCTCTCCTATAAAACAAAGCTTTACCTTATAACCTTTATTTTTTAAATCTACAAAAGACTGTAAGAGAAGGTGTTGGTCTTTCCTTTTCAAGAATTTGCCTACTGACAGGATTCTTATTTCTTCGAATTTGCCGTTCTTAATTATTTTCTCTTTAACAGGGAAAATAAACGGTAAATAAAAAGTGTTTTTAATGCCGAAGTTTTGAAAAGCATCATAATTTTCTTTAATCGGAGTAATGTAAGCATAAACTTTCAGAAATTTAAAAAGCTTTATGTTCAAGCGAAACAGAAATTTAGATTTTTTTATATGCGTAAAAGTTGTTTGTGTAAGCATCAGCACTTTTGCTTTATGTTTTTTTGCAACCGCTAATGTTTTTACAGCCAGTGCATTTTGGTAGGCTTTAAGAATTATTGTGTCAGGTTTGTATGTTTTGAATATTTGCCTCAGTTCTTTTCCCGGAGATTGTATTCTTAACTCGAAGCCTGATTTTAAACTTTGTTTTTTAAATAATGAAACAATTTTCAGTATTGTTTTCGAAAAAAAAGACAGAGAAATTTGCTTTAAGTCAATGCCTTCATAAAATTCTGATTTCCCTTTATAAAGCACAATAACTTTTACGGAATGCCCGGCATCTTGCAATGCTTTTGCACGATAATATAAATTTGTATGAAAACGTTGTGCGACTATCAGAAATTTCATAGTTTGTCAATAAGGCTTTTAATTTCACTTCCGTTATTAATATCTTTTATTTTAACAAGTTTACCGTTTTCTTTACGGAAAAAACTTGCATTGTTTATACCGTCAGCATTTGTTCTGCCCACAAGTAAAATTCCTTTTTCTTTGATTGATTTTTTTATATTTAATATTCCGGATATTATTTTTTTTTCGGAAAAATAACCGAAGTTCAGGATGTTCATAACTCGAACAAAGGTGAAATTTTTGATAATTTCAGTTTTAAATATGTCGTATTCTATAAATTTAATTGTATTATCTGCTATTTTTTGCAGAACTTTCGGGTGAAAAAGCAATAAGCGATAATCGTAATTGTTTCTTAATTTGTTCTTTTGTAATATTCTGAATAACAGCACTGTAATCGGGAAGAATGTGTTTTTATCTCCGGCAAAGAAACAGCCGATATAAGCAAAAAGCAGTTGTTTGTTTTTTCCGAAAACTTTTGTTATAAAACCTTTTTTAACCAAAACCTCAGAATACTTATCGGAAATATAAAAATCACATTTTTGATTTTGGCTTTTTAGAAGGTCGCAAAAGTCTGATGAACTTATTCCGTTTGATACGGCAACATCGTGAATTATCGGATTTTCTGTTTTTTTAATTAATTCAAAACTTATTTTGTCTAAATCAGAGAAGCGGTTTTTTGATGTTTTTTTTGATGTTTTGTTACTGACGTAAATATCCTTATAAAATTTATTCAGAATTGAATCAGATTCTATTTCAGAGAAATTTTCGGATATTTTAAGAATGAAAAAATGTTTCAAAATTGGTATTTTTGACATTTTCTTAAGAAAACTGATATTTTTTAAAGCAATTTTTACCATAAAACATTTTCAATTTCAAATTTTAGTTTCTCTCCGGCTATGTTTATATCATGGTTTTCCTGCAAATATTTAAAACAATTTTTACCTTTTTGTATTATTTCAGATTTATTTTTCAGCAATTCCTTCATTTTCGAATAAAGTAAATCAAAATTTCCGTTTGCAAAAATACCGCAATTATAATCAGTAATAAAATTATCAGGATTTACGTTTAGTGAAACAATAGGGGTTTTGCTTTGTGCCGCTTGCAAAAAAGTGTTCGGAAAGCCCTCATAATCAGATGTGTTTAAAAATAATTCAGCTTTATTGAAATATTCTTGTATTTCAGAGAAGGGAACTTTTCTTATAAATGTTAAATTTTTAAGCTTTTCGGCTTTACTTTTCAATTTTTCCCATTCGGGTTTATTCGAGTCGGTATGCGGGCAAATCATTACAAATTTTCTTTCGGGGAAAAAACCGGAAAGTTGTAAAAAAAGTTCAGGATTTTTCATTTCGGCAAATCGACTTACCCAAAGAATAAATTGTTTTTTATAAGTACTTTCTTCTTTAATTTCAATCATATTCTTTAAGAGGGGGGCTTCAATTTTGTGATTTTTTTTCAGTAATATTTTGTGTTCTTTATTTTGAGTTATAACTTTTGCAGCTTTAACTAATCCGTATTTATATAATTTCCCCGAAAGTCCGTTTAAATTTATATAGTTTTTGTTTACGTCAATTAAACTTGATGTTCTGTATATGAATTTTTTGCGAAATAATATTGCATAAAATGCACTGATGCCTACAATTGCATTTGCATTAGTGCAGATTATTATATCCGGATTTATTCTGATAAGTTGAAACAGGTATTTAATGCTGTTAAGAAGCTTCAAAAAAAATGATTCATTTTGTTTTAGTTGTATTGTGTTGATTAACTTGACGTTGTGATTTTTTTTGATTTCACGTTTTTTATTAATTCTGACTAAAAATTTGATATTGAAGTTTGAATTTTCCGAAAGATATCTTGCCCAAAGAAACATCTGCAACTCTGCACCGCCGTGTGCAACTTCGGAATTTTCGACAAAAAAAGGATATGATGCCGGTGAAAAAAAACAAATTTTCACTTTTCTGTTATGACTTATTTTTTCTTCCATAAAAATAAAGTTCTGAATTTATCACCGTTTGCCGTTAATTCTTCAGAGATTTTTGTATCGTTTTGAATTGTGTTAATTTGTTCAGTGTTAAGATTAAAGTCATAAATTCGAATGTTGTTTAAGTATCCGTTAAATTGCGGGTTTATCGAGAATTTAACTAAATCGGGCACTAAATTTATATTTGTAGTAATTTCGTTTTCGTTATTTACTTTTAGACTTATTTTTTTAGGATTTATTTGTAAATATATTCTGTTTAATACATCAGTTTTTATTTTATATTTAATACTGTCTTTATCGGAGGTTACTGCAATAAGTTTTTTATCCTTTATGTAGGATTTTAAAATATTTGTGTCGTTATTATTTAAATAAAAGATATTTTCGGATGTGTTGTTTGTTATTTTTAAATCGAAAACAAAGCAATAAGAGTTATTTAAACTTAAATTTGCAGCCGGCATATATTGTTGATACTGAAACAATTCTAACGGTTGTATCATTTGCTTATTGTAATAATAAACTTCTTCTCCGTAATTATCTATTCCGTAACCGGCATACTTTTTAAAATATAAATTTGCAAAATTTACTAATTCAGGGTCTAAACGTGCTTCATTGTATTTATGCCAAATTAACCAGCCGTGCGGATTTTCTTGTATTTCTTTATAAAGGTCAGAAAAGCTCCTGCCTTGATAGCTGCCTAAACTTAAAAATTTTGTATTCTCAGGTATTCCCGAAAGGTACATTTTCGGACCCCAGTGGTTAAAAATAACATCGTCTTTTTGAATGTTTTTAACTACTTTTTTATGAGCAACCGAAGGTTTTGCCGGAGAATAGGTGTTTGTAACATACAGACTTTCGTAATGATTTGAAAAGCTTAAAAGGACGGAAGCAATAAGCATTAATGAAAGTATTGTTTGAATTATTTTATTATATAAAATTTTATTAATCAGCATAAAACTTCCTACAATAAGCAATACGGTAAAAGGCGTAAGAAATGAAATATAACGATAAGAAGGGGCGTAGTCAATTATATATGAAAATAATAGCCAAATTATAAATAAAACAGAAAAAAGAATTAGATATCTTTTGCGGAAATTATTGTTTTTTGAAATAAAGAGAATTGCTCCTGATAAGAAGATGAAAATCAGATTAATTGTTTCTGAAAAAGGGTAGCCGAAAAGGGCTTTGTTATAAATTTCGGAATTATTTATTTCGAAAAAAGTAAATTGACTGAAATTGACTTTGTAGGGAAAAAGTATTTGTAAAATAAGAAGTGTTACTGCAATTGAAAATGCCGTTAAATATTTTTTTTCTATGCGAAAAATAAAAACACTTACTAATAAGAACATTAAAAAAACCGGAAAAATTGCCGTTATATTCGGATGTGTATATAACCCTATATACAATAAAATTAACAAAAATGGGAAATAAATATAATTGAAATTAAAATATCTTTGTAAAAACGGATATTTGTCCGAATTAAAAATTTGAAAAGAGTTATTTTCGGTCAGGAATTTAAAAACCCAATAAAAAGCAAGCAAAAAAACAGGATAAATCATTGCATACATTCTAGCCCATCTTCCGAGAAACAAAAACTCGAAATACAGAGCAAAGGTGAAAATTGCAATTAATGATGTATATTTGTCTTTCACAAAGTGTTTTCCGATGAAGTAAAAAAGTAAAATAAATAAAACACCGAAAAATGCCGAGGGAAAACGCGAAGACCAAGTATTTATTCCGAATAATTTATAAGACTGTGCCGTAACCCATTGATGAGGTTTTGCTCTGTTGTAAGCTTTTCCGACAAGCTCTTTTTTTATAAAATCCCATTGCCTGTATTCGTCTGTGTGGTAATAACCGGCAGCTCCTTGTGTTAGCTGAACTTCATCAGAAAAAATATCAAACCGGTCTAATTTGTAGAAAAGAGAGAATGCAGAAATGCCGAGTATTATAATTAAAAGTGCTGTTGCAGGAAGCTCTTTCTTTGTAAAAAGATTTTTAAATTTTTGTAAAAAAGATTGTTTTTTGTTTTCGGCAAATAACTTGTTTATAACATTGTTAAGTTTTGTTTTGTCAAAATAAAGAGAAATTACACCAATTATTATTGTAGGTATTTGCAAAATTGATTTTAAGTTTTCAAAAATTGCATTTCCGGTAGTTTGTTCGTAAAAATTTGAAGCAATGTAGAATAAAATTAAAACAAGAAATAAATATTTCAGATTTTGTTGCAAAAAAGAAGTTTTTTTGGATTTATTTTCCTGTTTTTGCTTCTTGTTTGAAATTTCCGGTTTTTGAATGTTTTTTTTGCTTGTCCTTTTCATTAGTTCTTTGATGCTAAAAAATAATAAAGTTACAATAACATTTTAAATTCCTCAATAATAATGTTCTTTTGGTGATTTATTTTTATGTATTCTGCTCCGTTTTTTCCGTATTGTTTTCTTAAATCTGAATTTGCATTAAGTTTTTCAAAATAAGAATAAAACATTTCTAAATTTTTACCGGCACAAAAACCACTTTTATATTTATTCAGAATTTCGTCAGGATTTACATTGTAAGATAAAATCGGACATTCGTTTATCATTGCTTCTGCCATTGTATTTGAAAAACCTTCTAAGTCGGATGTTAATACATATATTTTTGCTTTTTGATAATATTTTGAAATTTCTGTCGGACTGACAAAATTAATATGTTCTAAATTCTTAATTTGTTTTGCTTCTTTTTGAATTTTATTTCCGTAATCAATATGGTCTATTACACCGGGAGCAACCATTACAAATTGTTCGTTCGGGAATTTCTTTGCCAAGTCTAAAAATATTTCAGGATTTTTAATCTTTGTTAATCTTCCTACCCATAAAATTGTTTTCTTTTCTGTTTGCTTAATTTGGGTATTATTTTCAACAGAATAGATATTTTTAATCACAGCATTCGGTTTTCGCTTTCTGTCTTTTTCAAAAGTGTTTGATTGTTGCTGAGTTTGTGCCGTAATAATATCAGCTTTTTTATAAACTTTTTTCATTGCAAAAGCCGTTAATAATCCGTTATGGTATTTTTGTCGTTCTTTTGTTGTTTCGGCATCTGCGGCAATCATATACAATGTTTTCTTTTTGAGAAAGATTTTAACATAAAAAACGGCAAATGCAACACCGATATCAGCTGAACGAAAAATATAAATTTCGGCATTAATTTTTTTCAACTTTTTCAGAAGGTTTTTTGTTCTTTTAAATATATTATTTGAGAAATTGAATGACTTATGAAGTTTAACATTTTTAATTTCTTCGTATTCCGGCTGACCGAAATCGGCAACAAGAAAATGTACGTCAAAGTTCTTATCTTCGGTTAATTTGGTGCTTAAAATATATGTTTGCTTTTGAGCACCTCCGATTTTATCTTTAATGCCGGCTGCTTCCGGATTAAAAAGATAATAAGCACGTGGTATGACAAAGCATATTTTTTTCATTTTTTATAATACTTTCTATACCATTTAATGAATTCATTTACACCTGTTTCAATGCTTGTGTCGGGTTTATAATTGAAGTCTTTTTTTAAACTTTCAACATCGGCAAATGTTTTTTGAACATCGCCGGGTTGCATCGGCATAAAGTTTTTTTCTGCTTTTTTTCCGAGTGCTTTTTCGGCAGCCTTAATATAGTCCATAAGTTGCACAGGGCTGCCGTTTCCGATGTTGTAAATTTTATACGGAGCGGAAGAACTTGCAGGGTCGGGATTTTTATTTGACCAATTCGGATTAGCTTTTGCCGGTTTTTTAACAACTCTGAAAATACCTTCGACAATATCATCAATATATGTGAAATCTCGCATCATGTTTCCGTTATTATAAACGTTTATCGGTTTGTTTTCTAAAATTGCTTTTGTAAAAAGGAATAATGCCATGTCGGGTCTTCCCCAAGGTCCGTAAACTGTAAAAAACCGAAGCCCTGTGGTCGGAATTTTAAAAAGATGACTGTAAGCATGGGCAATTAATTCATCAGATTTTTTTGTTGCTGCGTATAAACTTATAGGATGGTCAACATTATGAGAGGTTGAAAAAGGCATATCTTTATTTAGACCGTAAACACTTGAACTACTTGCATATGCAAGATGCTTGACTTTGTTTCTTTTGCTTGCTTCAATGATGTTAAGAAAACCGTTAATATTAGAATGAAAATAAACATAAGGATTTTCAATACTGTATCGAACACCTGCTTGTGCTGCAAGATGACAGACATAGTCAAATTTCTCAGTTTTGAATAAATTCAGAATTTCGTTTTTATCCTCAATTTGCAATTTTATGAAACTATAATTCTCAAATTTACTGCTTTTTATAAGTTTCCCGTATTCAATTTTTTCTTTTACAATGCCCGTTTTGCTTAAGCGAGAATATTTCAGGTTTTTATCATAATAATCGTTAATGCTGTCAAGCCCGATGACTTCAAAACCGTTTTTAATAAATTTATTTGCTGTATGAAATCCGATAAAACCGGCTGTTCCGGTAATTAATATTTTCATTTTATTTTATTTTTATTATCGTGTAAACACAAATGGCTTTCTCTTGTGAATTTACGGTTATATAGTTTTAAAAAGTTCCGGATATTTGTTTGCAATATTTTCCCAGTTAAATTGTTCTGCTTTTAATCTTGAATTTTGCCCTAATTTATCAATTTGTTTAATATTTCCCGAAAGTTGTTTTAGTATCTTCGTTAAAGCAATTACATCACCGGGATTAAAAATAAAACCGTTACTTTCATCAACCAACTCTTTAGTTCCGCCTACATTTGTAACAACAACCGGTAAGCCGCAAGCCATTGCCTCCAGCAAGGCATTGCTCATTCCTTCGTTGTAAGAAGGTAAAACAAAAACATTTGCATTTTGGTATTTATTCGGCATATTCTTTCTCGGAATGTAGCCTGAAAAAACTATTTGGTCAGAAACACCCTTTTCTTTTGCAAATTTAATATATGCTTCTTTTTCATCGCCTTCACCTATTAACTCAACTTTAATTTTGATACCTTCTTTTTTTAAATTTGAAATTGCTTCGATTAATGTGTATTGCCCTTTACGTTTTATGAGTCGTGCCGGACAAATTATTCTCAGAGTATCTGTCGGCTGTTTTTCTGCAGGAATAAATTTTTCGGTATCCACGCCGTTGTAAATTATTTTAATCTTTAATTTAGGATTTATTGCTTTAATCATATCTTTTTCGGTTTTACACTTGGCAATAATAATTTCTGATTTTCTCCAAACTGATTTTATAAAAGGCGAAATAATTTTGTAGATAAAAGAATATCGTTCCTCAAAACCCGGGATGTCAGGACCGCCGACCCTTACAATAAACGGGATTTTTTTAAATATTTTCAGGAAAAAAGCCGGTAATCCGGCAGGAACGGTTGTCCAAACAAAAACCAAATCATATTTTTCTTTTTTGTGAAGTTTGAAGCCGGCAAAAGAAGCCTTTAAAGCATATCTTATTAATTCAAAATTTGAAGCATGATGTATCTCTTTTTTTTTGACGGGAAGTTTAAAAATTCTGATATTTTCGGAAAATTGTTGGAGTTCTTTGTTTTTGTTTCCTGACGAACTTATTAAATCAATATGTAAATCGGGGGTATTTCTGAAAATATTGAACAATTCAAGATTAACCGTTCCTGTTCCGCCGCCGAGAGGAGGGAATTCATTATTGAACATCAATATTTTCATTCAAAATTTTTAGTTTCACTTATTACAAAAAGAGGTCTTTTTCTTACATCATCATATATTTTACCGATATATTCGCCGATAATCCAAAACAGCATAAACATGAAGCCCATAAAAATAAAAAGAACAACAACCAGCCACTTATATAAATGGTAATAAGCCCCCGTAATAATCACATCAATAATTTGATACAATAAAAGTCCGGAACCTGTTATTATGCTAATCAATCCCAATAAAAACCCTAAGCGTAAAGGCAACATTGAGAAATTGAAAACTCCGTCCATACCAAGTTTTGCAAGTTTGCCGAGGGTATAATTTGATTCACCTTTTTGCCTGTCAGGTCTGTGATAATCTACAAAAGCATGTTTAAAGCCTGTCCATGCAACCATTCCTCTGAGGTATCTTGAGTGTTCAGGCATTTGGTTTATTTCTGCAAGAACTTTTTTATCAACTAAGCGAAAATCGCCTACGTTTTTAGGAATATCTATTCTTGTAAAATTTCCCATTAAGCGATAATATATTTTTGAGCCTAATTTTTTAAGAAAGTTATCTTTTCTGAAATTTTTTCTGCGAGCATAAACAATATGGTTACCTTCTTTCCATTTTTCAATCATTTGTTGAATAACTTCCGGAGGGTCTTGCAAGTCGCAATCCATAGAAATAACTGCTTCACCGGTTGCAAACTTCAGTCCTGCCGAAAGTGCAGCTTGGTGTCCGAAATTTCTGCTTAAGTCAAGATATTTTACGCTTGAGTCTTTATATGTTAATTCTTTTAAAATTGAAAGTGTTTTATCAATACTTCCGTCGTTAACAAATATCAATTCCCAATTGTCGGAAGTATCTTTCATTAAAACTTTTATTCTTTCATATAAGGAAATAATATTTGCTTCTTCATTATAGGCAGGAACAACAAAAGAATACTGCGGCTTTGAGTTCATATAGTTTTTATTTTGATACAAATTTAAAAAACTATGACAACATTAAGGAATAATCTGTTGCATTTTAGATAATATTTTCAATAATCTCCATTGTTTTATTACTTTTGTTAATTCAAATAATATAAAAGATTCTTCGTAAAACATAAAAAACAAATGGAATTAAACTTAAAAAAACCGATTGCATTTTTTGACCTTGAAACAACGGGTGTTGATGTAAGTAAAGACAGGATTGTTGAAATTGCAATTTTAAAAATAAACCCGAATCAAAGTTCGGAAAGCAAAACAATGAGGATAAATCCGACGATTCCTATTCCGAAAGATGCGTCTAAAATTCACGGTATCTTTGATGAAGATGTAAAAGATGCCCCTACTTTTAAGCAAGTCGCAAAAGATATAGTCAAGTTTATAGAAGGTTGTGATTTAGCCGGTTATAATTCAAACAGATTTGACATTCCGCTTCTGGCGGAAGAATTTTTAAGAGCAGATGTTGATTTTTCCGTTAAAAACAGAAAGTTTGTTGATGTTCAGGTTATTTATCATAAAAAAGAGCAAAGGACATTATCTGCCGCATATAAGTTTTATTGTAAAAAAGAGCTGGAAGGTGCTCACGGGGCAGAGGCAGATACAAATGCAACTTATGAGATTTTAAAATCGCAAATTGAAATGTATGATGATTTAGAAAATGATATTGAAGAATTATCAAAGATTTCATATCACCGAAAAAGTGCCGATCTTGCAGGAAGAATCGTTTATAATAAAAAAGGAGAAGAGGTGTTCAGTTTCGGGAAACATGCAAATAAAACAGTAGAAGAAGTTTTGGAAAAAGAGCCGGGTTATTTTGCCTGGATGATGAATGCTGATTTTCCTCTTTATACAAAAAAAGTGTTGACTGAAATTAAATTGAGAAAAAGCGGAATGCAAAAATAATTCTCTGTTAAAAATAATGTAATTGTGAAAATAATATGTATAGGCAGAAATTATGCCGACCATGCAAAAGAAATGAACAGCAAAGTTCCTGAAAAACCGATGTTTTTTTTGAAACCGGAAACTTCGTTGTTGCATAAAAATAAACCGTTTTTTTATCCTGATTTTTCGAATGAAATTCATTATGAAACTGAGGTTGTAATAAGAATAAATCGTTTGGGAAAACATATTGAAGAAAAATTTGCACACAGATATTATTCGGAAATAGGTCTCGGAATTGACTTTACGGCAAGAGACTTGCAAAGGCAATGCAAAGAAAAAGGGCATCCGTGGGAAATTGCAAAAGGTTTTGAACATTCAGCACCTTTGTCTGATAATTTCATTAATAAAGAAGATTTACCAAGTGATATAAATTTTAAATTAAACCTAAACGGAGAAACTGTTCAAAACGGAAATACAAAAGACCTTATTTTCTCATTCGATAAGTTGATAAGTTATATTTCAACGTTTTTTCCTTTAAAAATAGGAGATTTAATTTTTACGGGAACACCTGCCGGAGTAGGAGAGGTTAAAACAGGCGATAATTTAAAAGGTTATTTAGAGGGAAAGCAGATGTTTGATTTTATGATAAAATGATTTTAGATAAAACTATACAAGATATTTTTATTCCTGATAATAACAGAGTTGAGAAATACAAAAAAAACAAAACAGGTTTATTTTTCGGCTCGTTTAACCCTGTGCACAACGGGCATTTAATTATTGCAAATTACATATTGGAGTTTACCGGTTTGGAGCAAATTTTCTTTGTTGTAAGTCCGCAAAATCCGTTTAAAGAAAAAGCAAGTTTGTTGGAAGATTACCATCGTTTAGCACTTGTTAAAGAAGCGATAGGCGATACAAATAAATATTATGCCTGCGATATTGAATTTAAAATGCCGAAACCTTCCTATACTATAGATACATTGACATATCTTAAGGAAAAATATCCTGAAAAAGAATTTTCATTAATTATGGGCTGTGATAATTTTAAAAGTTTTCACAAATGGAAAAATTCAAAGCAAATAATTGGTAATCATAATCTTTACGTTTATCCTCGTCCTGGTTTTGATACTTCCGAGTTTAATGATGTTGAAAATATTACAATTGTTGAAGCTCCCTTAATGGAAATTTCTTCAACATTTATACGCAAAGCTGTAAAAGAAAAAAAAGATATTCGATTTTTTATGCCGGAACGTGCTTGGAGATATATGAAAGAGATGCATTTTTATGAGAAATGATAAACAATAAAATTGATTTTTAGTTCTCTATTTTCCTAGAATCCATAGATGTATTCAGCTTTTTTGATGTTAATGTGGTGTAAATTTTTGTTTTTACAATTTTATTGAAATTTCATTACTGCCGGAGCTTTCGTTTCCGGATTTATCAACAAAAGTTACTACAAACTTATATTCTTTTCTGAAGATTTTAAATCGCTTTCGTTTTATCACAATAAAATCTTGTTTTGTTGTTTTAAAAATGTCATTTTCATCTGCATATTTGAAATCATATTTTCTGAATTTATATACATTATATATATGCTCTTTTTTTTGAGAAGTATCAATATCAGTTTTCCAAGATAACACAATTTTATTTCCTAATTTTTGTGTGAGAATTTCAACAGGAATCATTTCAAGGTTGTCAGAAGTATCTTGTTGTGAATTATTATCTGTATTATTTGCAATTATTGTTGTGTCAATTTGTTTTAACCACGGCATTTCAGGTGTTTGAACATGAATTGCGTAAAAGTTATTTTTCAAAGAATCTAAAAGCCCTAATCTGTTTTCTGTCAATGACTTTGCCTTGTAAAAAATACTTCCGTTTACATTTGGGTTTTCTCTGATAATTCTTATTTGATTAGGAATTTCATTCGGGTTTCTCCAAGTTGCCGAACTTGCATCTTTTCCTGTTCTGTAAACTGCATGTCCTATATACAAATGTTTTCCGTATGTATGTTTACTCCACCAGTCAACAAGAGTTTTATAGTCGGCATATTTATGTCCTATGGGCCAATATAATTGAGGGGCAACATAATCTATCCATCCGTTTCTCAACCAAGCTATAACATCAGAATATAAATAATCGTAATGTGCCAATGCTCTTGTGTTTGAGCCGTCAGGATCTTGGCTTTTATTTCTCCAAACTCCCGAAGGAGCAACCCCGAATACCATATTCGGGTCGGCTTTTTTTATTCCTTTATTTACCTCTTCAATAAATAAATCCATGTTATTTCGTCTCCAATCGGCAATATCCTCAAATTCTCCTTTGTATTTTTGAAATGTCTTGTTATCCGGTATTTTCATAATCCTGTTATAAGAATCACGCTTCGGATAAGGATAAAAATAATCGTCAAAATGCACGCCGTCAATATCATATCGTTTAACTATGTCAACAATAATATCACGAACATAATTTCTTACTTCCGGAATTCCCGGATCAAAGTATTTGTTTATATCATAAGTAAAAAACCATTCAGGTTTTGTTTTTGTGATATGATTTTCTGCAATATCTGCAAACTCAATTGTTGCAACTGCCCTGAAAGGATTAATCCATGCATGAAATTCGATATTCCTTTTATGACACTCTTCAATCATAAATTCCAAAGGGTCGTAATAAGGCTCGGGAGCTTTTCCTTGTTTGCCTGTTAACCATTCTGACCAAGGTTCAAATTCGGAAGGGAAAAAAGCATCAGCAGCCGGTCTTACTTGAAACATAATTGCATTAATCCCGACATCAGAAAACTTATCGAGCATATCCGTAAATTCTTTCTTTTGCTCGTCAACTGTAAGTTTTGCATAAGAAGGAAAATCAATATTTTTAACCGTAGCAATCCAGACAGCACGCATTTCAGGTTTATCTGATACTTGTGCTTTTGAAACAAAGTAAGAACTCAATAAAAACAGTATTAGTAAAGTGTATCTCATTTACAATAATTATAATCCTCTATATTTTTTTTCACGAACCCATGCAGATTTTAAGGCATCCGCTAATGATTTTTCTGTTTTCCAGCTTAATTCTTTATTTGCCAGGCTTGTATCTGCCCATACTTTTTCAATATCTCCTTTTCGCCTTGCTGTTATTTTATAATTCAATTTAATGCCCGTAACCTTTTCAAAAGTATTGACAACTTCCAAAACAGTATTTCCTTTGCCTGTTCCCAGATTAAAAACTTCAAAAGATTTCTTGGTTTTCATTTTTAACAATCTGTTTAGAGCCGTAACATGAGCTTTTGCCAAATCAACAACGTGGATATAATCTCTTATTGCTGTTCCGTCAGGCGTATCATAGTCGTTTCCGAAAATACTTAATTCTTTTCTTATTCCGGCGGCAGTCTGTGTAATATACGGAACAAGATTATCCGGTGTGCCGATAGGAAGTTCTCCTATTTCAGCACTTTCATGAGCTCCGATGGGATTAAAATATCGCAAACAAATACTGTTAAAAAATGAAACCGAATTTACAAAGTCAAAAATAATTTCTTCTGAAATTTGTTTTGTATTTCCGTAAGGAGAGTCCGCCTTTAAAACAGGAGAGTCTTCTGTAACAGGAAGTTTTTCCGGTTGTCCGTAAACTGTACAAGATGATGAAAAAACCAAACTCTTAATACTGTGTTTTCGTATGTTTTTTAGAATGTTAAGTAATGAACTAATATTGTTTTCATAATATTTTAAAGGGTTTGAAACAGATTCGCCTACTGCTTTATATGCGGCAAAATGAATAACAGAGTCTATTTCTTTAAAAGAGTTAAAAAATGTATTTGTTTTACCGGGGTCTGTTAAATCAATTTTATGAAATTCGGGATTTTTCCCCGTAATTTTCTTTATTCCGTCTAAAACTTCAATATTTGAGTTTGAAAGGTTATCAATAATTATAACTTCAAATCCGGCATTTAACAGTTCAACTGATGTGTGTGAGCCTATATAACCTGTTCCGCCGGTTACTAATATTTTTGCCATTTTTAATATATATAATTTCTTCAAAAATATAAATATTACAGAGAATTAGGATAATATCTTATAAATTAAAAAGATTTATTGTTTTTAGGTTTTAAAGCCTTATTTTATGGGCTGTTTTGTGTATGTTAAAAAAAATGTGTAAGTTTGTTAAAAATCTGATATCAAATGGAAATAAGTCAACACATCAAAAATCTTTTAAAGTCTAATGAAAGAGTAATTTTAGCAGGATTCGGAACTTTTATGTCTAAACATATTTCGGCAAAATATGATGCCGAAACTAAAACGATGAAACCCCCTGTAAAAATTGCCGTTTTTGACGAAAATATTAAAGAAGATGCCGGTTTACTTGCAAAACACATGGCAGAACAAGAGGGGATTTCATTAGATAATGCAAAAGAGCAAATTCAAGAGTATGTAAAAATGATAAATGCAAAATTATCGTCAAATCAAACAGTTGAATTTAAAGATTTAGGGAAGTTCAGCAAAAAACCTGACGGGAAATTAGATTTTTCATTTTTATCAGAAGATAACCTTTTATTGGATTCGTTCGGTTTGCCGACAGTTTCATTGGGAGAAAAAAGTATAAACACATCGGTAACTTCGCCGCCGGTTAGTAAAAAGACGGTTAAAGAAAAAGTCGTTATAAAAGAAAAGCCGGTTAAACAAAAAACAGTAAAACAAAAAGTTGTTAAAAAACAGACTAAGGTTAAAAGTACAGACGGGAAACCAAAAAAGAAAAGAAAAGGTTTATTAATATTTTTAATTTTTATCGGTGCTGTTGCATTAATGCTTACGGCAGTTTATTTCTTCAAGCCGGATTTATGGAAAAAAGGTTATAGTTTCTCTACAGAGAAATTAACCGTTGTAAAATCAAAAATATCAAATTTATTCGGAGGTAATGATAAAGAGAATTATGATATTATTGAACCTGAAGAAAATAATGATGTGATTGACACTTCTGCCGTTATTACAGAAAACATTAACAACAACGAAGATGGTATTGTTGATGAGGGTGCTGATAGTGAGGAAAATACATCAGAAAACAATGAGGTTGTTGAAGATAATACAGCAACAGAAGAAGTTATAGTTAATAATGAAACACAGGAAGAAGCGGTAGTTGAAGAAGTTGTTACAAATACTAATATCTCACCTGCACAAGGCGGGAAGTATTATATTATTGTGGGAAGTGTTAAAACCGAAACATCTGCAAAAAAAGAACAAAAACGATTTTCAAATAAAGGGATAAGTACAAGTATTATTCATGTTCCGAGCAAAGGAAGGTACAGAATTTCTGCCGGTGAGTACAATTCTGTTAAAGAAGCTCAAAATGCTTATGCTGAAATTCAATCAAAGCACGGAAATATTGAGGCTTGGGTTTGGGAAAAACGATAATTTTAAACACATATAGAATCTGTAAGGTCGAAAATATATTCGGCCTTATTTTTTGAATTTTACAACAGCCCAGCCGTCTTTTTCTATTGCATAAACAAATGTTAAACCTTGTTTTTTTCCGGCATTTTTAACTTCTCTAAATTCTTTATAATAAAAACCGCTTGTAAGCAAAACACCTTCTAAATTAAGAGCCTTTGCCAGTTTGGGCATATCGGCAATTACGATGTTTTTCCAAATATTTTCATAAATAATGTCAAAGGTTTCGTCTTTAATAATTGACATATCTCCGAGTGCAACTTCAATATCGGGTGTATTATTTATAACGATGTTTTCTCTTGTGTTTATAATTGCTTTAGGGTCATTGTCAACTGCATAGGTATATGCCGAATTTTGCATTTTACTTAAAACTGCTAAAATCCCGGTGCCGGTTCCCATGTCCAAAACTGTTTTGTTTTTTGTGTCGAGTTTCATTATTTCTTCAATCAGCATATAAGTAGTACCGTGATACCCTGTTCCGAAGGCGGTTTTAGGGTCAATAATAATTTCTTTTTTTGCATCGGGAAAATTAGGGTGAAAAGATGCCCTTATAACTAAATCATTGCCGAAAACAATAGGTTCAAAGTAATTTTCTGTCCATGTTTCATTCCAATTTTCGTCTTTAATAACTTTATGCGAAGTTGCCAGTTTGAATTCTGAAAAGTTATTTTCAAGCCCTTGCAAAACTTGCTCGTTAAAAGCAGACTTTATGATATAAGCATTAATCCCCTTGTCCGTTTCCATAAAACTTTCAAAGCCGAGTTCGATAAGATGTGCAGTTAAAACATCTGCGTGTTTTTGCAAATTAGGGTTTATTTCGCAAATTAGTTCTGTATAATCAAGTTCGTTATTCATTATTCTTCACCTTACTTCTATTGGCAATAATTCGTTTTGATGCTCTCCTTTATGATATAATTATGTGAATGATTGTTTAAAACTTCCTAAACCCGATAATTTCCCTTACTTCTTTAACCGTTTTTGATGCACTTTCAATTGCTTTTTCTGCTCCTTGTTTTGCAACTTTTCTCAAATATTCGGAATCATTTTTAATATCAATAATTTTTTCTCTTATGGGCATAACAAATTTAATAATATCTTCTGCAAGTTGTTTTTTCATATCTCCGTACCGAATTTTACAACTTGCATATTTTTCTTTGAAGAATTCTGTCGTATCATCTGTTGAAACTAAACTCATTAAAGTAAATAAGTTCTGTATCGGCTCTGTAATCGAAGAGTTCGGTTTTGTCGGTCCGCTGTCGGTAACGGCTCGCATCACTTTTCTTTGAATAACTTTGTCGTCATCAATTAAATAAATTCCGTTGCCTGCTGTTTTACCCATTTTTCCGGTTCCGTCCAATCCGGGAACTTTTACCAAATCTTCTCCGAAATTGTAGGGTTGCGGTTCAGGAAAATAATCAACTTTATACATGTGGTTGAAACGTTTTGCAAACTTTTTTGCCATTTCCAAGTTTTGCTCTTGGTCTTTTCCTACAGGGACTTTATGTGATTTGTGAATTAATATATCGGCAGCCATTAATACGGGATAAGTCAACAAACCGGCATTTACGTTGTTGGGCTGTGTTCTTATTTTGTCTTTAAAAGAAGTTGTTCTCTCAAGTTCACCTACATAAGCATTCATGTTTAATAAGAGATACAGTTCAGTTATTTCTCGAACATCACTTTGAACATATATTGCAGATTTATCGGGATTTAATCCGGTTGCCAAATATTCTGCTAAAACAGATTTTACGCTGTTATGAAGATTTTCCGGTGTAGGATAAGTTGTCAGAGAATGGTAATCGGCAATAAAAAAATAACAATTATTCTCATCCTGCATTTTTATAAAGTTTTTTACCGCCCCGAAATAATTTCCGAGATGTAAATTCCCTGTTGATCTAATTCCGCTTAATACTGTATCCATAAAGTTGTCTGTTATTTAGTTATTTAGTCCTTTATTATGATTTGCAAAATTAGTAAAATTAATATAAGACGAAAAGAGAAATGTAAAAGTTAAAAAGTTATTACAGAATATTTATATTCCTAAATCAGATTTTTAAACTTTCCCCTTTTAAGTTTTAACACTTTCAAGAAATCTTTATAACTTTACAACCTTTGAACTTTTAATTTAATAAAATGAAATACAAGCGGATATTATTAAAGCTAAGCGGACAATCGCTTGCCGGAAAAAAAGGAACCGGAATTGATACTGATATTTTAAACTCTTATGTAAAGCAAATAAAAGACGTTGCACAACAAGGTGTTGAAATCGGCATTGTTATCGGCGGCGGAAATATTTTCAGAGGTTTGGGCGGTGTTGAATTGGGTTTCGACCGAGTAAAGGGCGATTATATGGGAATGTTGGCAACCATTATCAACGGTTTAGCTTTGGAATCAGCATTTGAAGCAATAGGGCAGGATGTAAAACTGTTTACTGCATTCAATACAGGTCCTGCCGGCGAACGCTATTCCAAAACCAAAGTTATTGAAGCTTTTAAACAAAGCAAAGTCGCATTGTTGACCGGAGGAACCGGTAATCCGTATTTTTCGACCGATTCGGGTGCTGCATTGCGAGCATTGGAGATTGAAGCTGATGCATTATTGAAAGGAACACGTGTTGACGGTGTTTATTCCGCTGATCCCGAAAAAGATTCGGAAGCAATAAAATTCACAACAATAACATTTGATGAGGTTATTGAAAAAGAATTAAAAATAATGGACTTAACTGCATTTACAATGTGCCAACAAAACAATATGCCTATTTATGTTTTTGATATGGATACTGAAGGTAATTTAAAAAAGGTTATTGACGGAAAAGAAATCGGAACTATAATTAAATAGGGCTTGCTGAAAAGCTCAGATGTGCAACTGAGCAGCAAAAAATTGGTAGTTTTATTAAAATAAGTGCAAGGGTTTCAAGATGTTTCATTCAGAAACCGTACACTTTACCAAAAAATACAAGTGTAAAGTGTTGAATTGCAGCAGATTTAGCGTTTTCAGCAAGCCCTAAATAAAGGTGCCAAGTTGTTAATAACAAGAACTCGATATAATGATTTATAAAGAAATTGAAGCCGCAACCGAAAGCAAGATTAATTCTCTTTTTAATGCTTAAATTCAGCCCAAAAAGATTTATCAAAATCTAAATCTTCGTAGTAAACTCGCGAATCTAAAATATGAGGTTTAAGTGTTATAACTTTTATAACATTAAAGGAAGATTCGGTGCTGACTATTTGAGATTCTTCTTTATTTTTATAATTATAATTAATCTTATAGTTTATTTTGTCAAGAATATATTTCTCGTTCTCTTTTTTGTAAGTTACTTCATAATTGTAAAAAGCATTTTTTAACTTATTCCTTTCCGGCTTAACATATAAATTTCTTGCAAATTTTGATTGTGCACTACATTTTACCGTAGTTTTATTATACAAAATTGCATAATCATCTTTTTTAACAAATATTTCGCCTGAATAAAAATTTACATTAAAATCACCGCTTAATAAAAAACTCGGTTTATTACAACTGTAAGAAAGCACCCAAACAGAATCTTCCTTATATAAAATTTCATCTTTAATAACAACCTCAAAATCGTAAAGCCGATTTTTGTTCAAGATATTGTTAGAATGTCTTGCAATATCAAATTCTAAAAGATTATCAACATTTGTATTGCCTTCGTTTATATACCTGACATCAAAATTTCTCCTTGACTGTAAAAACCTGTAATTTATATCCTTAAATGTTTTATAAATTGAAGTTTTAAAATAACCTCTGCTGTCCGACATCAAAACAATTGCCTCTCTCTTCAAAAGTTTTTCATCTCTTCTGATGTCTTTATTCAAATAATAAAATTCATAATTGTAAGGTTTGTCTATATAGTTGTCTTTTATAAAATCAACAGATTTTTTTAAAATAGTATAAGGATATAAAGATTTTTGCTCAACAACAACCTCGTCAATTTGAACATTTACAGGTTCTAATTTGATAAACAAATTATTATTTCCGTATATATCTATTATATCTATTTCTTTCTCTTTAAACCCTACACACGAAACTACAAGTTTTCCGTTAATGTATTCTTCCGGAATATTAAGCATAAAAACCCCTTCAAAATCAGTTACCATACCAATTGTTGTTCCTTCTATTGCAACACTTGCAAATGGAATTGATTTTTCATTATCATTTCTGATTACTTTACCTGCTATATTTTGTGAACTCAGGCTAAAACCGATAAAAATAAAAAATAAAACAGTAAAAATTTGTATTTTAGTCATTCTCATAATATTTATCTTTTTACATTTGCGAAAGTAATATTTTTTTACGGCTAAATCAGTTAAAAAAACAAAAGTAAATCAAAAAAATTATTTAAACATGCAAAAAATAGTTATTTCAAGCATCGCACTGTTATTATTGCTGTCATCATGCCTTGTAACAAAAAAGAAGTATGATGAACTTAATACAATAAAACAAAAATCAATAGATTCAATAGACTTAATTCTTGATAAAACACGACTTGAATATAAACAACAAAGATATGCTTTTGCTGATGATGCAAAAATGAAAGACTCAATGTTGGATTCGTTAGATGTTATTGTTAAAAGATTGGCAAACGATACTTCAAGTCTAAGTTCGTCATTAAATGAAGCAATAAGAGAATATGAAATCGAACGAAATAAATTAATGGAAATTGAAAACCGTCTTAATAAAAAAAGTAATTTAATTGAAGGATTAAGCAAAGATCAAGAGCAAAAAGAACGAGAAATTGACTCTTTGCGAAATTCCTTATTAGAAAAACAAAAGCGTTTAGCCCAATTAGAAAGTATGATTGATAAAAATAAGGAAGAAGTTAATAAACTAAAAAAAATAATTAACGATGCTTTGAAAAGTTTTGACAATTCGGAGTTAAACGTTTACCTGAAAGACGGGAAGGTATATGTTGCAATGGAAGAAAAACTGCTGTTTAAAACCGGAAGTTCAAAAATAGACAAGAGAGGCGAAGAAGCAATTATTAAGCTCGGAAAAGTTTTAGAGAAAAACACCGATACTGAGATACTTATTGAAGGGCATACTGATAATGTAGGACCTGATAAATACAACTGGAAATTAAGTACCGAACGAGCATTATCAGTAGTAAATATTTTATCTGAAAAAACAAGCATTAAAGCCGACAGAATAACTGCATCAGGCAGAGGAATGCACAAGCCCGTTGCAGATAATGAAACTGATACCGGAAAACAAAAAAACCGGCGTATTGAAATAATCCTTGCTCCTAAATTGGACTCTTTGTATGAAATGATGAATGAGTAAGAAACAAATGAGGCTGCCTAAAAAGACTAAGACCTTTGCCGTCTGTGCGAGAAATTGAACTTTTAGACAGCCTCATTACTGAAAGTTTTGTTAAACCTTATTTTACAAAATAACAACTATTGTATCTTTACTCTTAAATCATCATCAGACATATTATTTAGGTTTGTTTCTACAAGCGTCATTTTGTCAAGTAAAATGTTGGAAATTTCTTTTAACTGAACAACCATAATGTTCATTTCCTTTTGTTTTCGAGCCTTAGCTTTTGCTGAATTGAAAAATAATCCGACTTTGTCAGGAGACAAATATTTTTGATAAATTTGTATATACAATTTATGTAAATTTTCATGTATAGGCTCAATTTCACGAAATTCAGGCATAAAACTTAAAAAATGCCCTGTGCTGTAATACCATTTCCCGAAAGTGCAATCAGTATATAACTGCGGTAATTTTTCTGCCCCCGATTCAATACCCATTGCTAATGCTTGTGCATAAGCATGCCACTTAACATGTGCTGTGCGTGCGTCAGTTAACGCATCTAAAAAATCTTTTTTAGTCATTTGTTTAATTAATTTAAGATTAGAGATTAAATATTTTCATTTTTTTGTGTATTTCACAAGTATAACCGTGACACATCTCAACCTATTGGTTGATTTATATCATGTTTAATGAGTGTTTTACAAATGTAACTAAAGAATTATAATCTTCAGAATGTTCTAAAACACCTGAAAAAAGGAGTGTTCTCTAAAAAGCATACTATGTTATAATCATTCTTTTAAAAACAATTAAAAAAATGCAGATAAGATATAAAAATATTATTGTTAAGGAAGTTTGTTATGAGGTTTGAAAATACAATAAAATATGACATTTTATTATATTAAGCATGGCACCGCTATGGTTAATGTGAAAAATGTAACGAAGTATTTATATTTTGAAGTAGTTTCATACCGTAATAGAATTTCTAATGCATATTCTGGGTTAAAAGTAAAGCCAAGTTTTATTCCCAATAAAAAAAGCGATTTGAAAATTTACAAACCGCTTTTAAGAAAAACAATATTATATGTTATGAAGCACTATCATCTTTAAATTGAATTACTAAATTCGAAACTAATACAGGGTTATAAGGTGTTAAGTTTTGCATTGATGCTTCGGCTGCATCATAAGCTGTTGAAGGCGAGGTTCCTGCCGCAACAAATCCGCTTGCGTTAAAATAACCCGGTGCTTGTGTGTTGAAAATATAGTCTGAAATTTCAGCATCGGTATATCCTGCTCCCATTAATTCATTGTAGAACACATTATATATTGAATAGGTTTCAAGTAATACTGTTCTTGAAGTTTCGTCAAGATTGCTTGGCGGCAATCCAACTTCTGCAACAGCTCTGTCATTACTTTCGTCACCGGCAGCAGCAAAAGCCCAGTTGAAACCTACTGTATTTTCATCAAAGAAGCTTGCATTAGGGTGGTTTGAGTTTCCGAATACATCAACAATATCACCTTTTTTACCTACAAACATTTTCATTGTTTCCATTGCATACTTATTGTCACCAATTGTATCTGCCGGCAATACTAAACCTGTAATATAAACTTTCATTTCAGCATCATAATCAGAAGATGCTTCGCTGTAATCTACTCTGTACATTGTATTTGCATCATTCCAAGTGTCAGGCGAGTTTCTGTCTAAATCATAAGGATTTATTATTGAAACACCTTTAACCGGGCTGTTATTCCAAAAAACTTGCATACCTGTACCTCCGTCTTCATCTGTCAAGGTTAATTGATATTCCCAAACTTGTCCTTCAAATTCAGAATTTTCAATTATTACAACGCTTTTTGTTCTTCCGTCATCATCACTTTGAAAAGAGAAAGACATTGCTTGATCTAAATCATATTCTCTTATTGCAGACATTATTGCCTGAACAATATCAGCAGCACCCTCTCCTACTGCAATAAACGTTGTTAAATTTCCGTAAATATCACTTCCGTTAAGAATACCGTTTTTATCTGATTTTACAGTACTGTTACTGATGGAACCGGGGACATCTACTTTAAATTTTGCAGGAATAATATCTGCTGCGATTTCATTTTTATCTTTACAACTTGTAAATAAAACAGCTGTTGCAAAAATTACCATAAGAATTAAACTAATCTTTTTCATCATTTTTAATTTAAGTTAATATATAATTTTAATTAGTTGTTGCGATTTTAAATTCGCTTTCGGTAGTAATACACACTAAATAATTTTTACCCTGAAAAAAAAGATAATTATTTTTATTTTTTTTGTGTTCTTAAATTAAAATGCTTTGAATTACCGTGTTCTCCGTAGGCAATTGAACAACCGTGACGGTTTTTATATTGCTCAATATGATTTGTAAGTTTGTAGGCAAGCAACGAATTAGGTTTATTATTGTATAAATTATAATTTGCAATATAATTTGTAGGTGTGAGGTTGGGCATTAATACATTTGCTGCAATATTTAAGGCTTCGATACGTCCGAAATCGGATATTGCATCCAATGCAGTTGTTGATGCAATGTTAATATCTTTCATAATTATTCTTAACAGTGCAAACATTATCATAGATAAATTATATCGTCCATTTTTGCTGAGCAGAAGTTCTTTTTTTTGATATAACGGCGTGTCGGTATGTTCTACATAGGGTCCCATTCCTACCATATCAACATTAATGTTTTTTAGAAATAATAAATCATCGGCTAAATCTTCAATGCTTTGCTCGGGTAAACCGATCATTATTCCGGAACCGACTTGATATCCGATTTCTTTCAAATTCTGTAAAGCTTGTATTCGTTTTTCATAATTATGTTTGATATCGTTCGGATGAATATTGTTGTAAATATTTTTATTTGAACTTTCTATTCTCAACAAATACCGATGAGCACCGGCTTCAAACCATCTTTTATATGTTTCTTTTGTTTGTTCTCCGCAAGATAAAGTTACTTTTAGGGAATTATCGGTTAATTGATGAATTTCTTTTAATAAATTTGAAATTTTCTGAACAAAGTATTTATTACTTATTTCGCCTGACTGTAATACAATTGAAGCATAATTATTTTTGAAAGCATAATCTGCACATTGCAAAACATCTTCGTCTTTTACAACATAACGCTTCACTTTTTTATTATTATATCTAATGCCGCAATACAGGCAATTTTTTTTGCAATTATTTGAATATTCAATTAAACCTCTTAGATATATTTTATTCCCGACATATTTTTTCTTTACCTCTCTTGCTTTTTCGAAAATTAATTGACGTTCGTCTTTATTGTATTGTGACAATAAAAAAATTAAATCGCCTTTGGATAATTCTTTCTTTTTTAATGTTTTTTTTATGTCAATCATTAAATATTTCTTTAAAAGGTGCAGTTGTTCGTTCGAAGATGCCGTTTAGCCAGGCAATCGTCATTCCGTAATTTGTAACGGGTATTTGTTTGTCAACAGCAGGTTTTAAACGGTTCGTAAGTTGTTTTTTTGTAACCATGCATCCGCCACATTGAATTATTAAGGAGTAATCTTCAATATCTCGTTCAACTTTATTCAACCCGGATACGACATCAAAATTAATATTTTTATTGGTATGTTTTTTTATCCAGTTCGGAATTTTATATCTTCCTATATCATCACAGTTTACCTGATGTGTGCAAGATTCTAACATCAAAACTCTGTCGTTATCTTTTAAGGTGTCAAGCTTTTGTGTTCCTTTTAAATAAGCTTCAAAATTTCCTTTGAAATATGCAAATAACACACTGAACCCGGTTAACATAATATTTTCAGGGACAACTGACTTTACATAACTGAATGCTTGGCTGTCTGTTATAACAATTTTTGGTTTAATTGAACAGGTATTCAAATAATGTTCAAGTTGGGTTTCTTTTAAAACAATGTTAACACAATCATTATCCAGCACGTCTCTTATTGCCATAACTTGCGGCAAAATCATTCGACCCTCGGGAGCCTCATTGTCAATGGGAGTAACTAAAAGTACGTGTTCATTTTTTTTGATAACATGTCCTAAAAGTGATTTTTTTCGGAAAATTGTTCTGGGAATGGTCTCTTTCATTCTTTCAATTATCATCTGTGTATTAGCGCTTCCTTTTGAACTAAAAGACAACACATCCTTTTTTGCATATTTTTTAATTTTTTGACTGCAATTGTCCGAAATAGCTTCAATGTCTGATTTATTATAAATTATAAAATACGGTACATTCCAATTTTCAAGCTCAAGAATTAAATTTTCCTCAAATTTATCGAAATTATTATTTGAAATCATCAGAACGGCTAAATCTATAATTTTCAGCACTTCTTTGGTTTTTTTTACTCTTTTTTCTCCTATTTCTCCTATATCATCAATTCCGGCAGTATCAATTACAACAGCAGGGCCTATTCCGAAAATTTCAATTGATTTTTTTACGGGATCGGTGGTTGTTCCCGGAATTTCTGAAACAATGGCAACATTTTGTCCTGTCAACAAATTGATAAGTGTGCTTTTTCCGGTATTTCTTCTTCCGAAAATACCGATATGCGGTTTTGAATCGTTACCTTTTTTCATTATCGTTTTCTTTTTTTAGAAATATAAATCTCGTTCTCCGGACTTAATTCTTTCAATTCTTTTTTTAAGTTCTTTCTCAAGTTTTTCTTCCTTTAAACCGGAAATATTTTTCTCAATTAACTTCCAAGCCTTTATTGAGCTGTTTTTATCGGCATAATCTACAATATATTCTGAAAGGGTCAGTATTGCATTAGGAGTGCAAAATCGTTTTATAAAACCGGGAACGGAGAATTCCATGAAATGTTCGCCCGTTCTTCCTTTTCGGTAGCAAGCTGTACAAAATGACGGCATATAATTGTTTTCAATTAGCTCATCAATAACTTCATTTAACGAACGACTATCATTAATTAAAAACTGTTCTTTAGTTAGATCTTGTCTTTTATTTTCTTCATTTGAATATGCTCCAAGTTCTATTTTTGTTCCTGCATCAACTTGAGAGCAACCGTATTGTAGCACTTCCCTTCTGATTTCTGCAGGCTCTCTTGCCGTTAAAATAAGTCCTGTGTACGGTACAGCTAATCTGAGAATTGCAACTAACTTTGTAAAATCTTCATCATTTACTTTGTATTTTTCAGAGATGTCATATTTTGAAGCGTCTTGCAACCTCGGAAACGAAATTGTATGCGGACCGACATTGTAACATGCCTCCAAATGATTTGTATGCCTTACCAAACTCAATACTTCAAAACGCCAATCATAAAGTCCGAATAATGCACCTATTCCTACATCATCTAATCCAGCCTCTTGTGCCTTGTCAAGAGCAATTAGCCTGTTTTCATAATCAGCTTTTTTTCCTGAGATGTGATATTTTTTATAAGTTTCTCGGTGATAAGTTTCTTGAAAAACTTGAAAAGTTCCTATTCCGACTTTTAATACAGTTTTATACCCTTCAATTTCCATAGGTGCAGCATTTATATTAACACGCCTTATGGTGCTGTTTCCGGATTTTACATTATATACTGTCTTTACTGTATCGGCAATATATTCGGCACTATATGTTCTGTGTTCACCGTAAACAAGAATTAATCGTTTCTGACCATTATCCAAAAGAAACTTCACATTATCCTCTAACTCTTTCTTATTGAGGGTTTTTCGAACTGCATTTACATTTGAGCTTTGAAATCCGCAGTATTTACAATTATTGGAACATAAATTCCCGATGTAAAGCGGGGCAAATAGAACTATTCGATTGCCGTAAACATTTTCTTTTAGTTCTGCAGCAGCTTTTTTAATCATACTGATCATTTCAGCATTATCAGTATTAACTAAAACTGCTACATCTTCTAAGTTTAGCCGTTTTTTAGAGAGTGATTTTTTAATAACATTTTCAAGCTTTTTTTTTGAAACAATTGTATTATTTATATAATCCCATATTTCTTCAGAGTCAATATAGGGTGTCATTGCAACATCCTTAATGTTATATGTTTCGGGTGTAAATTTCATGTCTTACATTTTTTATTATAGACCAATTTAAGCATTTTGCCGGTCAATATAGTTTAACGACATAA
The DNA here is from genome assembly GCA_021648725.1 of Bacteroidales bacterium. NCBI lineage: Bacteria > Pseudomonadati > Bacteroidota > Bacteroidia > Bacteroidales > Bacteroidales bacterium. Next base: position 30,824 of record JAKISF010000028.1, read on the forward strand.
GTTATTGCCTATAAATCCTTAAATAAGTTGTTCAAATTTAATAAAATCTTTCAGATATTTATTATGTCTAACTAAGGTTTGTATATGTTTTTATGAACATATCAATTTATTTTTTAGTTAGTTATTTTTTTTGCACCTTTATTGTTTTGATATTTAAACCAATATTCAATATGTCTGCAACAGCATTAAAAAAAGTTATAGAAGTTAATTCTGACAAATGTGTAAATTGCCATACGTGTATAACCGCCTGTCCTGTAAAATATTGCAACGACGGTACCGGAGATTATGTCAATGTAAATGAGAATATGTGTATTGGTTGCGGAAAATGTATAAAGGCATGTACACATGATGCGAGAATTTATCTTGACGATTTTCAGAAGTTCCTTACAGATGTAATTGCCGGAGAAAAAATTATTGCAATTTCGGCACCTGCTGTAGCTGCAAGTTTTCCGAATCAATATTTAAAGTTGAATACTTTTTTCAAAGAAATAGGGATTGAAGCTATATTTGATGTCAGTTTCGGTGCAGAGCTGGCTGTCAAATCATATTTAGATGAAATTGAAACCAATAACCCAAAAACAATAATTACACAACCGTGTGCCGCAATTGTTACTTATATTGAGTTATACAAACCGGAACTTTTAAAATATCTTGCTCCGGTTGACAGCCCGATGTTGCATACAATAAAAATGATAAAAGAGTATTATCCGCAATACAAAAATCATAAAGTTGTAATTATTTCTCCTTGCAGTGCAAAAAAAAGAGAATTTGAAGAAACCGGCTTAGGAGATTATAACATCGGACATCAATCAATACAAAAGTTTATTAAAGAAAGTAAAGTTGATTTAGCCAATTTCGAAGATACCGATTTTGATAATCCTTCGGCAGAACGTGCAGTTTTGTTTTCTAACCCGGGAGGTTTATTAAAAACAGCAGAAAGATGGATTCCCGGAATTTCAGATAATGCAAGAAAAATTGAAGGAGTCCCTTTAATATATGAATACTTAGAAACTTTGCCGGAGGTTATCAAAGCGGGAAAAGCTCCTGTTTTGATAGACTGCCTTAGTTGTGAATTTGGTTGTAATTCCGGTCCTTTAACTATTACGGAGGGTAAAAGTCAAGATGAAATTGAATTTTATGTTAATAAGAGAAGTGAAGAGTTAAAGCAAAAATATTTGGAAGAAAATGATAATGATAAAGAACAAAGCAAGGAAAGTTTAGAGGATTTAATTCATGAGTACTGGAAAAAAGATTTGTATAAAAGAACTTATGTAAACAGATGGCAAAATGTAAACCTGAAATATCCTAACGATGGGGAATTAGACGAGATTTTCAAATCGATGCACAAATATTTAGATGACGATATAAAGAACTGTTCTGCTTGCGGATACGGAACATGTAAAGGAATGGCAATTGCTATTCTTAACGGATTAAACAGACCGGAAAATTGTCATTTTTATTTAGCACAACAGGCTATAATCTCAAATGAAAACACAAGGTTAAGTAAAGAAAAATTGTCAAATATTTTATCTACTTCGATTGACGGTTTTGTTGAGTTTAATAATAATGAAGTTATTACAAAAGCAAATGATGCATTTAAAAACATTCTCAAACAAAATGATATTATAGGCAGAAGTATTTATGAGTTTATGGACGATGAAAACAAAACAATTTACGAAAAAAGAATAAGCAAGCGAAAAAAAAATAACAACAGTTCATTTGAAGTTGAATTTATACAATCAGATAAAAATAAAATTCCGTGTTTAATAAGTGCCTCCGAACTTAAAGTAAGTGGGAAAATAATAGGCTCATTTGCAATGGTTTCCGATGTTTCTAACTTAAAAAAAGCAGAAGCAGAGTTAAGACAAATAAACGAAACTCTTGAGGAAAAAGTAAAAGAACGAACAATTGAACTTTCTGAAGCATTTGAAGAAGTGTCACAAAGAAATGAGGAAATTTTCCAACAAAGAGAAGAAATTATGGCTCAAAGAGATGCTCTTGAAGACTCTGAAGAAAGAATTAAATATATTTTATCTTCTATGCCGGATGCATCTTTTGTTATTGATAAAAATTCAAGAGTAACCCATTGGAATAATGCCATGGAAAAATTAACAGGTATTGATGCTTCGGACATTATAGGAAAAGGCGATTATGAATATTCACTACCTTTTTACGGAGAAAGAAAACCTGTTTTAATTGATCTTGTAAAATTAAAAGATGGGGAACTTAAAGATAAATACTCAAACATCAAAAACATAAACGGAATTCTTGAAAGTGAATTTATTTTAAATAATGAAAACGGCGGTATAAACGGTTGCTTTATCGGAAGAGCCGTAGCAATTTATGATAACGAGGGAAATACATCGGGAGCAATTGAAATAATTCATGATATTACAGAAAAAGCAGAGTTTCTTAAAAAAATAGAGAAACAAAAGAAAAATATAACAGATAATATTCAATATGCAAGCTATATTCAGGAAGCATTATTACCTCCTGAAACCCAGGTAACCGAATACCTTTCTGATTCTTTTATTCTATTTAAGCCGAGAGACATTGTAAGCGGTGATTTTTACTGGGTTGAAAAATACAACAATGACATAATAATAGTTGCCGCAGATTGCACAGGACACGGAGTTTCAGGAGCCTTTATGAGTATGCTCGGTATTTCATTTTTAAATGAAATTATTATTAAAAATAAAATTATTGAACCGAATGAAATATTAAACGAACTCCGAAAAAGTGTTAAAAAAGCTTTACGCCAAACAGAAAAAAGCACTCGCGGCAATGACGGAATGGATATGTCAGTAGCAGTAATTAATCCGGATACAAATATTATTCGTTTTGCGGGAGCAAATAATCCGCTTTTTATTATCAGGAATAATGAAATTATAGTTTACAAAGCTGATAAAATGCCGGTCGGGATTTATCCGAAAGACAGCGAATCATTTTCCTCAACCGAAATTGAAGTTCAAAAAGATGATGTTTTTTATTTATTTTCTGACGGATATGTTGATCAGATGAATGAAAAAACAGGAAGAAAATACATGAAAAAAAGATTTAAGGAATTGCTGGTAAAAATTCATAAACTTCCTATGAAAGAGCAAAAAAATATACTTGAAAAGGAATATTCAGAATGGAAAGGAAGTTCTGAACAAATTGATGATATGTTGGTTTTAGGATTTAAATTGTGATTACTATTGAACAATTGTACTGAATGAAATAACCGATGATGCTCCGAAGAAGCCGAGTGCTCCGCTGCTTAGGTTTGTATAAACATTGCCCTCTTCAATATCAAAATTGCCGCCGTGCCATTGAGATTCCATCAGAACCGATCGGATAAAGTCTTCATGTTCAGGACTTAATGAGTATTTTCGTTGTGTCATTAAAGTTCCGTACGGAAATATTACAATTTCATTGTCGGGAGCAAAAATTTGATTAACATCAATTGTTTTCAGGCGGTAATAATACATCTTTGCCGATGTTTCATTTATCGGTAAATTTTCATATCCGTTAACATCCGACCAATCTAATATTACCTCATACATTGCTGATTCGTACGGGTTAAACTCTGCAATATCATAAGCAATATAATACAAATTTGTGTCGGGAATTTGTATATAAGGCAAGGGGTCAGAAACTGAAACAGGGTAAATGTTTGCTTCGGCAAAATAATCTTCATTATTATACTTAATATTCAAAGTGTATGTTTTATTAACAACAGCAGAAAATTTTGAATCGGACAAGTAAATTCCCGAAGTTGTATTTTCATGAAAATTGAATGTTTGTTCGCCGTCTGAAATTGTAATTGTTGCATCTGAAACAGATTTTGCCGTATCATTTAAATTTTGAACTGATAAGGTTAAATTGATTTTTTGGTTAGCATATTCATTTGTGATAAGTCCGTCAACAATCAAAAATTGTTCAGACGAAGTTTTTAAATCCCAATTTATTTTTCGCTCACATGAAAATAATGCTAAAAAAATGACAGCCAAAAACAAGAAAGACAGTTTATTTATTCTGAGTATTTTTACAATATATCTTTTCATTTTTTATCTGAATTTAAATGAATATGCAATTGAGGGCATAAATCCGAGCAAATATTTTGATGTGGGTATTATTTCTTTTTCTGAAATTAAGTTAGTCGGAACTTGAAAGTTCCCTTTATCGGTTTGAATTTTATTAAAATTAACGGCAATAATGTTATTTCTTCCGTAAAAATTGAATATTGAAAAAGTAATATCATGTTTATATCTTGCTGTTTCTTTTTTATTCAGATTTAAAACAGCTGAAATGTCAAGTCTGTGATAGCCAGGGAGTTTGTCGTTATTTTTTTCAGCATAAACGGGTAAATTATAGCCTCGATAATAATAAAAACCGGTCGGTGAGCTGAATCTCATCCCGGAAGAAAACACCCAGTTCATGCTAAAAGTCCACCATTTCTCCGTTTTATATGAAATGTTAATATTTAAGTTGTGAGGCTTATCGTGCCTTGCCGGAAATTTATTGCCGTTATTCACACCGCTTACAGTTGCAAAAATTCGCGAATATGTATATCCTGAATAAAAGTTAAAATTTCCTTTTTGCTTTTGTATCAAAAATTCAATGCCGTAAGAATAAGCATCTCCGAAACGAAGTTCTCCTTCAATATACGGATTTAAGAGCATATTTGCATGATCATCATAATCAATTAAATTTTGAATTGTTTTGTAATATACTTCAGTTGAAATATTTATTTCTGAAAAATATTTATTAATACCTGCAACAAATTGATGTGATTTTTCGGTTTTAATATTCGGTCCGGAAGGCATCCAAACATCTAATGTCGTAAACGGGCTTATTGAATTTGACAATAATTGCAAATGTTGTATATGCCTGTCGTAACTTATTTTTGCAATAAATGATTTTGAAAAAGAATATGAGATACTTGCTTGAGGTTCAAGGTTAAAAGAGGTGTTAAAAACTCCGCTCGGATAATTAACTGTATCGGAAACTCGAAAATTATCATCAAATGAAAAAATTGTTGCCGGACCTATGTTATTCCAACTTATTAAACGTATGCCGTAATTAATGTTAATTTTGTTTTTAAATTTTTTATCGTGTCCGAAATACAATATATTTTCTATTGCATCACTTGCATAAACCGACCTTCCGAAAAAGTCATTATTTAAATTTCCCGGATTAAAAAAATATGTGTTAATGTTTAACCCGAAGTTGATTTTGTTTTCGGGATTTGAAAAATATGTAAAATCATTTCTTAAACTGAAATTTCCTATAAACGAGTTCCAATAATTATTATTCTCAACAGAATAATATAAAAAATAGTCATACTTGCTTGTGTGTAAGGTTATGTTAGAGAATAACTTATCCGAATAAAGATGGTTCCATCTTAAAGAAAGTGCATTGTTTTGCCAAGACAAACCGGCTGTTCCGAAAACAGGAATTTGAACAGTAAGAAAATCTTTTCCTTTGTACATTGAAAAAAACAAACGGTTTTTTCTGTTAAACTTTCTGTTAAATTTTATATGAAAATCATAAAAGTTAATATTTGTGTTTGAATTTTTTATTAACCAATTTATGTGTGAGCGTCTTAAATTTATAAGAATTGTGCTTTTTTCTTTCTTAATAGGTCCTTCAATTGTGTAACTTCCGGTAAAAGGTGTTGTTTTTCCTGAGAAGCCCCATTTATAGAGGTTTCCGTCTTTTGTTTTTATATCAATTAAAGAAGAAAGCCTTCCGCCGTATTTAATCGGAAAATTATTTTTGTATATTTTTATATCTTTTACGGCATCAGGTGCAATTGCAGAAAAGAAGCCGAACAAATGTGAAGGGTTATATACGGGAGCATCATCAATCATTATTAAATTTTGATCTTTATTTCCGCCTCGCACATAAAATAAAACTGAGCCGTCACCGAAAGAAGTTATTCCGGGAATTGATTGAATGCTTTTTACAACATCAGCCTCTCCTGCAAGTCCTACATTTGATGTTATCATTTTATTTGTAAGCTTTATTTGTTTTAAGGGTGTTTTTTCAAAAATATCAATATTATTATCTTCGGTAACAACTACAATTTCAATTTCGGAAGCGTCAAGTTTTAACTTTTGAGAAATTTTCTTATCGGAATTCAGGTTTAGTTCAATTTGCTTATTCTCAAAGCCTATGTATGAAAAATTTAAAATGTATTTTCCTTCGGGAAGAGATAGTGAGTAAAAACCGTATTCATTTGTCATTGTTCCTTTATAGGAATTTAACAGGCTGATGCCTGCACCGATTAATATTTCTCCGTCATATTCGTTATAAATATATCCGCTTACAATAAAAAGCTTCGGAGTTTCTTTTTTTACTATTATTTTCTTTTCGGGAATTGTATGTTTTTTTTTAAGAACAATTTGTTTTTCAACCGGTGTAAATTCAATGTTTAAACCTGCGAACAGGTTTTTAAGGATGTTTTTAACAGACTTATTTCGAGCAATAAGAGTAACTTTCTTTTCAGCATTTATTGCCTGTGTGTTGTATGAAAATTTAATTTTTGTTTTGCTTTGAATTTCATCCAAAACGGTTTTAAGCGGTTTGTTTTTTGCAACAATCGTAATTTTTTTTTTAAGATTTATGTTTTGAGAACTTGCTGAAAATACAAGGAAAAATAAGGGTATTAAAATTAATATATTTTTTATTATTTGTTGCATATTATTTATGCTGAATTTTTAAGAATATTATTTGCAAGCATTTCCGTTTACATAAATTGTATTTCTTTTTTTATGAAATTTAACATTATCAAAAGTTGCATTAAGAACATTTAAAATCTCATCAATTGTCTGATTATCAAAGGAAACAGATTGTCTGCAATTTTTTAGTTGCGGATTTTTAAACTCAAAATTTACATCATAAACTTTTTCAAGTTGTTTGAATATTTCGTTTAAACTTTGATTATTAAAATTAAAGATTTTTGTTTTCCAAGCAATACAGTTTTTATCGAATGTTTCAATTTTTCTTAACTTGTTTGCTTTTTTATCGAAGATAATTTCTTCTCCGGCAGTTAATATAACTTTATCGCTTTTGTCTTTTTGTTGATAAACGGCAACAGTTCCTTCTGTTACTACAACTTTCCTGTTTTTGAAGTTTGAATTTACATAAAATTCTGTTCCCAGAACCTCAACATAAAAACTTTCGGCTTTAATAATAAACGGTTTGGTTTTGTTTTTTTCTACTTTGAAATACGCATCGCCTTTCAGTTCAATTTTTCGTTCTTTTTTATTGAATTTCTTGGAGTAAATTATGCTCGAATTTTTATTGATACTTATTTCTGTTCCGTCGGGTAAATTTGTTTCAATAACTTCATTTTGGGCAAAAAGCACTTCTTGTTTCGGATTGAAAACATATAAAGATGCAATACCGAGTAATATAATTGTTGATATAACTGCAGCAATTCTCAATAATGAAAACTTCTTTTTCTCAATTTTTTTAGGAATTAAAACTTTATCATCAAACCCGACTTTGTTTTTAAACATTTTCCATTCAGCATTTACATCAATAGCTTCAATTTCAGGAATAATTGAAGAATCGGACATATCCCAAGCTTTTTGATATTCATTGAAAGTGCTTTTGTTTTCTTTGCTCTCTTCAATCCAGTCAAAAAGTTGTTTCTTTTCAGAATTGTTTAATTCTCCGGAAAGATGCTTGAGTATTAATGTGATATGTTTATTTTGTTCTTGCATTTAATTTTCTCTAACTCTTATACACTTACTGTAGGTTTTACCCTGATTTTTTTATTGATTATTGATTAATAAAAATATTATAACTGTTAGATATTGCTTTAAATTTTTCCGCAACTCTTTTAGTGCTGTTGACATGTGCGTTTCAACCGTTTTTATTGAGATACTGAGTTTTTCGGCAATTTCTCGATATTTTAAACCTTCATTTCTGCTCATTAAAAATACTTCTTTTGCTTTCGGGCTTATGTTGTTTAATGTTTCATCAACTTTTTTTTGTATTTCATCAGTTTCCATTTCATCGGCAAGTTCCCAATGTTTATCATGTTCGTTTTCCAAAATAAACTCTTCATGTGTGAACTTTTTATTATCTCGAATATAGTTCAAACTTCTGTTATTCACAGAAGTAAAAAGATATGATTTTACAGATTTTGACATATCAATATCATCACGCTTTTCCCAAAGTTTCATAAACACGTCATGCACAATACTTTTAGCATCACCGGTGTCTTTCACAAATTTATATGCAAAAGCGGTAAGAGGCTTGAAATACTCTTTGAAAAGTTTTTCAAAATCAGGTTTGTTCAGATTTGATATGTTTTTTGTTTTTGTCAAGTTGTATTTGATGCGAACTTTGGTAAGTTTCATTTTTCAGACTCCTGCGAGTTTTGAAAACCCGCATAATCTTTAATGTTTACTTTCCGTTTGCAAAATCTTTTAAATATTGAAAATGTTTTCCGAGCTTTCCGTTTTCGGTAATAGTTGCCCGTTCAATAATTCCGGTTGTATCTTCGCCGAAAAGAGCCGGAAAAATATTGTCAATCAACCCTTGTCCGAAATCAAGAGAAGCATCTCTGGGAACTTCACCCGGTAAATTATCGACAGCCATTACGGTAATATTATTTTTATCAAAAGCATCGCCTTCATTTTCATTAAGTTTATCGTAACCGTAAAAAGGGTCGGCAATTGTTGAAGGACGTAAAGTTGACGGTATCGGGTCGGCAATATCACAACTTACATCTGCGATTACTTGTATTCTGAAATCACTTTCCTTAATATCTTCTTTTGTAAAAAATTTCGGAGAATCTTCATCCCAAAAATGACATGCAATATAAACATCGGTAACTTTAGTAAAAGGCTTAAATGTTGATTTATACATTTCGGGGTTTCGGAAAAAATGTTGTAGGCTGAACTCTTTACCGTCTTTTCTTGCAACATAATATTGAGGATCTAATTGACTGTAAACAGCTTTGTCAAACTCTTTATTTAAGAAATCTTCGGGAGATACTTTTTTTATTCCTGCTGTTTCCAAAATTTCCATTGCTCCGCGTGCAACTCTGCCTCCTCCGGTAATTAAGAATTTCTTTGCAGGAACCTCAATATTCTTTAGTTGCTCCTTTACTTCTTTAATATCATGGCAGTCTTTTGCACGTTTTAACTCGTACTTACCGGTTCTTTTTCCTAGTGTAACTAATCCGTTGTATGCACCGACCAAGCCCGCCCAGTTTCCGAAAGCAACAAGCCGTATGCCTTTTTCATTTGTAAAATACTCATGATCGAGCATTTTTATATTTTTCTTTAAAAATTCTTTAAGCAAAGGTCGATTATATTCCTGCTCTTTTGCTGTATGTGAGAAAAAAAGATACGTTTTACCGGCAATTAATTCGGGAATATGAACTTCTTTTACACCTGCAAGAATATCACAATGACTGATGTCATCAACAACAGTTAATCCAAGTTCGGTATATTCTTCGTCTTTAAAAGCTCTGATATCGCTTGATTGTATAAAAAGTTCAACATTGGGAAATTTTTCAATTAATTGAACGCCTAATTTTGGCGATATTGCTGTTCTTCTGTCTGGCGGTGTTTTGGTTTCTTTTAAAATTCCTACTTTAATTTTCTTACTCATTGCGTCTCTTTTATTTATTTTTCAGTCGGAAAAGATATGAATTTTTACTATTCTGTCAAAAATTATTGTAATTTTGCAGTCCTTTTGGCATAATTGCTTAAAAATACAGGTCTTTTTGTCAAATAAACTGAATTTTGTACAGTTATTGTATTCTAAATATCAGAATTTGTTCTTTGAAAAAATCTTTGGGGTCGTTTTTGGTTTTGACAGCAAGGATAATGGATTTGTAAGCATGTCGAGCAATGTTGATTAACTCGTAAAACTGTACAGCAAACCTATAAGAGGCAATAATAATAATTATGCTCTCGCTGCGTAACCGAAGTTTAGTAAGTTAGCCGCTTAATTCTGCACAAAGTGCAGAACGAGATGTCTCACAAAAGGGATTGCCCGATTCCTTTTTGATTTGAGGCACCGACAACATCGGGATAGTTTTGGCAGAGCTTTGATGTCAAGGCAAAATTAAAAAGATAAGCATAAATTTTGGGTGCTTTTTCCCGAGTTTATGTCGAAAACCAATAAAAAGATAAACATGTAGAAAACACTTTTGTTACTTGTTCGGACGCGGGTTCGACTCCCGCCGGCTCCACAAATTAACAGCTGTAAATTATGATTTACGGCTGTTTTTTTATTGCTTTGGTTATAAATTAATCATAGTAAAATGTTTTTCTTCTTTCTTTTTCTCTTTTTTCTTCTTCAATACGTTGTCGTTCATCTTCAATTTCTTCTAAAACTTCTTGTTCTCTTATTTCATTAAACGGATAAAATGTTATTATTTGTTTTGTGTTTTTTCTGACTATCAGCAAACATTTAACTTTTTCATTATTTAATACAGTAAAGCCGACATAAGCAATATTTCTGTTAATACTGCGGTTATAAGCATCCACATCAATACAATGTTCATAAAACTCTTTTATGCCTAAAATTATTTCATTACCTGACAGGTCTTCCGAAAACATTGTACTGTTGTTTTTATCTTCGTAATTGATAAAAAATTGTTTGGTATGCCTTGCAAGAATGTGCCTCAAACCATAGGTCGGTTCTGTACCGGCATCGAGATATATTGTTCCGTAAACATCGTTATCAAAAGTGTAAATATCTTCCTCCTTCGGCAAGTTGGCATTTAATACTGCTTTTGCAGGATTTTGAATGATTAGTTTTGAATAATCTAATACGTGCTCATAATGCTCATAACCAACAAAGCCGAGCAATACAATAATTAACAGGGGTGAAATAACTTTTTTCATATTATGTGTTTTTAATTTACTGAATTTTCAACAATTGCAATCTCATCCTCCGTAAGACCGTATAGTTCATAAACCATTTTGTCAATTTCTTTATCGGTTTGAGGTATTTGGGTTTTCACGTTGTTAAACTTAAAACCATGAAACTACTTGCATTATGCAAGTGATTTATATATTTATTTTTTTTTCTTGTTTTATTTCTTTTTCCAGCTCTTTTAGTTCGTCAATATCAGTTTTGTCGGCTTGTAATGCTTCGTATTTTTTTCGTTTATTGTCAAAGTTGGTGTAGATTGCCCTTGCTTTCTGTTCCATTTCGTTTTTACTTATTGAACCTGTATGTTTAAGTGTTTTTTTATCTTGAAATTCAAGTATTTTATCAACATTTTCTCTCCAGAAATTCATTGTAATCTCCATTCTGTTTTTTGCTCTGAGTTCTGCACTTTCAAGAAATATTACAACAAGACGATTGAGTGTGTCAATTTCATCTTCTGACAGGTAGTTCTTTGCAATAAAAATATCTTGTTTACGAACAATTGAGCCTTTCCATGAAGATAAATTCATGTTTGGTTCGTTTGCATTAGCACGTGTAACAATTATTTCGGTTGCGGTTTTGTCAGTAACAGCAAATAATAATTTATTTTGTGTTTCGGCAAAAAACATTTGAGTGGCTTTGTCTGTTTTATCATAATCACTACTTAATGCAAATAAATCTTTTAGTTTTTGATAAAAACGTTTCTCCGATGCACGAATATCCCTTATTCGTTCTAAAAGTTCATCGAAATAGTCGGGTCTGCCGTCGGGATTTTTCAGTCGTTCATCATCTATTACAAAACCTTTAATCATATATTCTTTCAGGTTTTTGTTTGCCCAAATTCTAAACTGTGTTCCTCGCTTACTTCTAACCCTGAAACCAATTGCAAGTATCATATCAAGTGAATAAAAAGTAACATTGTATTTCTTGCCGTCATCGGCAGTTGTAAAGTAATTCTTTACAACTGAATTTTGCTGTAATTCTTTTTCATTCAGTATATTTACTATATGCTGACCTATGTTTTGTTTAGAGGTGGCAAAAAGTTCGGCAAGTTGATTTTGGTTCATCCAAATGTTGCCGTCTTTTGCATAAAGCGATACTGATGCTTTGCCGTCTGCTGTGTTATATATGATTATATTTTGCATTGATTTTTTTATTTAACAGAGCCTTCAATAATCCCAATCTCCTCCTCCGTAAGCTCATACAACTCATAAACCATTTTATCAATTTCTTTGTCGGTTTGGGCTATTTGGGTTTGGACTTGGTTTATTTCTTGTTTGTATGTGTCGAAATAATCTTCCCACTCATCTTGTTGGGTGAGGGAGAGTTTTATTTTTTGTTTTTTTAGTTCTGCTATAAATGTTTTAAAATCGTAATTGTAGAAATTTTGTAGTTTGCCGGTTATTTTTTCTATTTCTAAATTTGATTGTATGCGTTTTATAAATTTATCTGATTTTTCTTGCAGTTCTTTGTTTAGGGAAAGCATTAAATCTGCTTTTTCTATGAATGGTTGTTGGTTTTCTTGTGAGATTTCTTTTATTGGTATGTGAAAAAGGTTTTGAGTTGAAATAGCATTTGTTAAAGACGAATTATTTGTGAATTTTTTTTGGTAATAATAATTTATAAGATTGGAATTTAATACACATAAAAGATATTTAAGACTAAGTTTTGATTTATTTGTTATAGCGTAAGTAGTGCCCAAATTATAATATTGATTGTTGTCATAAGTTATAACAAAATTAATATTAATCATTTGCATAATTAATTTCTCATTAGATTTAAAAATATTCTCATTTCTGGCTCTAAGAAGTTTTTCTTTGTCATAAAATATGAATTCGTCATTAACTAAATAATTATATCGTTTAATACCTTTTCCTCTTACTATTTTTTTATAAGTATTATCAAGTTGAGATTTTGACAAAAAAAGTTTGTCATTTCCTGTAACTATACCATTGTTTATATTTACATAATTTTTAAGATATTTGGAATTATGTTCAATTAGTTTTAAATTTTTTCGGTCTTCCAAACTTGAATAAATGCCATATATATATTGTTCAGATTGTAGAAAAACACTTTGAAGTTGTTTATTTTCCATAATCTTATCTGCAATTCTGTAAAATTCAACATTAATTTGGTCATTTAATATTTTTCCTTTTTTCAGAATGAATGTTGCAGTTTCTGCAACGACATCTTTGAATTGTCCAGCTCCCCAATCTGTTAGTAATTTAATATCAAAATTAGTAAGAATAAATTTTCTAATTGAAGTGTAACTATTAGTTTTAAAAATGTTTTTATGGAAAATATAACTTGTAATTCCATCAACTTTTAAAATAGATTTATTTAACTCAATAAAAGGTGCTATCAAATTTAGTTTTGTTGTTTTAAACTTATCAGTTCCTGACTTTTCAAATGAGTTCGGAAATGCTTGATATAAAAAAAAGAGTTCAGTCTTATTAAATCCTCTGTTATCTACATACGGCGGATTACCAATAACAACATCAAAACCGCCATTATATTCCGAGCGAAAGGCATGCTTTGCCGTGCAACTTATTTCTTTTGCCATATTTTGCAATTCTTTGTTTTCAGGCAGTTCGTGTTTTATTCGGTTATTTACGATATAATTTAGGGTATTTCGGTATTGTTCTTTATCGGTTATTTTTTTCTTTCCGAATTTTTGCACCCAGAGGGAGTTATATTTTTTTTTATTCTTCTCGGCTTTCGAGTTCGTTTCTTTCTCCGACAAGGGGACATGTCCCCTTGTTGCTGCTGTTGCAGCAGCAGGTACAGTTATTCCTTTTTCTATATTATATTTTCT